>DATNQS010000392.1:0-4494 GCA_036703925.1 Candidatus Sericytochromatia bacterium | reverse complement strand
GGCTACTTTGATATTCCCCTCGATCATGTGTACGGTTCGCCCACGCTGATGGATTATCTCTCTAGCAAGCAACTGTCAGATTTAGTGGTTGTCTCACCGGATGTCGGTGGTGTGGCACGTGCCCGCGCCTTTGCCAAAAAGCTGGGTGATGCGCCGTTAGCAATCATTGACAAACGACGACAGGCGCACAACGTAGCAGAAGTCATGAACCTGATTGGCGATGTCAAAGGCAAGACGGCTGTTTTAGTCGATGACATGATCGACACGGCAGGCACCATCATTGAGGGTGCACGTCTGCTGAAGCAGGAAGGCGCACGACAAGTGTATGCTTGCGCGACTCACGCTGTCTTTTCACCACCCGCGATCGAACGGCTCTCTAGCGGTTTGTTTGAGGAAGTCATCGTTACCAATACCATTCCAATTCCAGAGAGCGATCGATTCCCGCAGCTAACCGTTCTTTCCGTCGCGAATCTGCTGGGCGAGACCATATGGCGCATCCACGAAGACACGTCAGTCAGTAGTATGTTTCGTTAGACAACTGTAGAGCAACGCGGCTTAAATCTCTCGATCGTCATAGGGCAATGGTACGCAAGGCAGGTATTCTAAAAGAAATCTTCCTGGCTCTGTCCATGCACAATAGCCCTTTAAAAGTTGCACCGAACCATCCAGCATTGCAGCGGGTTCGTACTCTGAGTCGGCTCCTAGACAACGCAATTCCGATTCCTGGCACTCGTTTTCGGTTAGGGCTTGATCCCGTTTTGGGTCTCTTACCGGGTGCGGGCGATTTTGTAGGAGCCGCACTCTCTGTTTATATGGTGATCGAGGCAGCGCGGTTTGGCTTACCGCGAAAAACACTGGTGCAAATGGTAACCAACCTGGTGCTGGATTCAGTGGGTGGCTCGGTGCCTGTACTTGGTGATCTCTTTGATGCTACGTGGAAAGCCAACAGCCGTAATCTGGCACTTTTAGAAGCGCACGTTGCAACGCCTGAGCCAGCAAAAGCAGCCGATCGCCGCTTCGTCATTTTTATTGTTCTGGCGCTGCTGCTACTGCTCGTTGGCATTGGTGTCGTTGCCACGCTCCTTATTAGTTGGGTGGTGCGGACGATTGCTGGGTAGCAACTAGAGTTGCTCGTGGTGCATCGATCAATCGGTTGTGTAGCACCATTGTTGTGCTCTCATTTGGCTCAAAGCCAATGCGCTGGTAGAACGACTGCTGATGGGTTGTCATCAAGTAAATGCGTTCAACACGGCTCATCTTAGGATGGCTTAAAACCGTCTCTACTAGCTTCCGACCCAATCCTGCACCCTGGTAATCGGGGTGAATGACCACATCCCAAACAGTTGCCCGATAGACGCCGTCAGAGGTGGCTCTGGCAAAGCCAATCATTAAATCATGATCCCAAGCGGTCACAACTGGATCGCTATTGGCGACCGCGATCGCCAAATCTTCAGCGCTACGATCCATAGCCCAGAACGCCGCCGTCTGAAACAACGCTTGCAGTTGCAGCAGGTCTACAATCTTCTGGTCAGAGAACCGAATATGACGACCATCCATCCCGACATCGTATGTAAAGGTTTGCATCTTTAACATAATTCAACTTCATCAAGTGTCAATGCCTCTGTTCAGGAGGAACACATTGGCTTAATTTTGCTTCTCATGATGAAAGCTGACATCTGCCAGCTAAAATACATACAGTAGCTCTTAGTGTTTAGCTTTGCCCTCGCTTCACTGCATTCAAAGCATCTGCATTCAACGCAAAACACCAATGGCTCAGACTCTCTAGCATCCTTATGTCCCATCCCGTCAGACAAAATTTGCGCCGCATCCTGCTCGCGAGTGGCGATCGACATCGTTCGCGTAAGCGAGGGCGATCTGTTGTTGTCTTGCTGCTGCTGTTGCTGACCTGGAGCCTTTGTTTGGGGTGGGGATTGGCACAAGCTAAAGAGCCACGATCGATGGGTGCGATCGCTCAGATACCGCCAGCACAAAGCCCTTCAAGCCCGGCACCTGTAAATCAAACAACGCCAGCCGCGATCGGCACAGTTGATGTTGTGCCACCTGGCTTAAAACTTGGTCAAGAGCTTTACCTGGAAAACTGCGCGAGTTGCCATCTCGGTCTGCCACCACAGATCCTACCAACCGAAACCTGGCGGCAGCTTATACAAGACTCCCAGCACTACGGCGCACAGCTTCAGCCCCTGGTTGGACCTAACTTGCAAATTATCTGGCAATACCTCCGCACCTTTTCGCGCCCTCAGTCGGCAGAAGAAGAAATTCCCTATCGCATCTACCAGTCGCGCTACTTCAAGGTTTTGCATCCCAAAGTCAAGCTACCAACGCGAGCAGGGCTGGCTAGCTGCGTCTCCTGCCATCCTGGTGGTGACAAGTATGACTTCCGCACGCTCAGTGCGGAGTGGAAGAATGCACCCTAAGAAAAGCTGAAGGCTAAAGGCTTAAGTATGAAGAATTGAGCCTTCAGCTTAAGCTTTTAGCCTTTTTCTCTAGCCCCCTCACCGCTAATTGCAGTGATAGGATGGGGGCACAGCTATGGCTTTTTGCTTAGAAGTATGCCTTGGCGCTTGAGGGGGCTTACTAAGGCAATTTGAAGCGCTTAAAAGTTTTGTTCGCACCCATTTGATTAGGAACGTTTATACTCCTGCCATGTTTAAGACTCTGCTGGGCGATCCCAACGTACGCAAACTCAAAAAATATCAACCACTAATTACCGAGGTTGCTTTGCTGGAAGCAGAAGTGCAGCCTCTGACTGATCATGAATTGCAGGGTAAAACAGCAGAATTTAGGCAGCGCATTGAAAAAGGCGAGAGTTTAGACGATCTGCTGCCCGAAGCGTTTGCCGTTGTGAGAGAGGCGGCACGGCGCGTTTTAGGGATGCGTCACTTTGATGTCCAAGTTTTGGGCGGCATTCTCCTGCACGATAACGAAGGTGGACGGGTAAAAGGGCACCTCGCCGAGATGAAAACGGGAGAGGGAAAAACTCTGGTTTCGACACTGCCTGCTTACCTGAACGCGATCGCGGGTAAAGGCGTTCATGTTGTGACAGTGAATGATTATCTGGCACGACGTGATGCTGAGTGGATGGGACAGGTACACCGCTTTTTAGGCTTGAGCGTAGGGCTCATTCAACAGAGCATGAACCCAACCGATCGCAAGCGTAATTACGAGTGCGACATCACCTACGCTACGAACAGCGAACTTGGCTTCGACTACCTGCGCGACAATATGGCAACAGCAATGGTAGACGTGGTGCAGCGCCCGTTTAACTACTGCATTATTGACGAAGTAGATTCGGTTCTCATTGACGAAGCTCGCACACCGCTCATTATTTCGGGACAAGTAGAGCGTCCCAGTGAGAAGTACATGAGAGCCGCTGAAGTGGCTGCTTCCCTTACCCGCAAAGCGGATGAAGACGACCCGAACGGTCACTATGAGGTAGACGAAAAACAGCGCAACGTGATTCTTGCGGATGAAGGCTTCATTGCGGCAGAGCAGTTTTTGGGCGTGACGGATCTCTTTGACCCGCAAGATCCCTGGGCACATTACGTTTTTAATGCGATCAAAGCAAAAGAACTGTTCATTAACGACGTAAACTATATCGTTCGCAATGACGAAATTGTGATTGTGGATGAGTTTACAGGTCGGGTGATGCCGGGCCGCCGCTGGAGCGATGGGTTACACCAGGCGATCGAAGCTAAAGAGCGCGTCGAAATTCAACCCGAAACGCAAACTCTGGCAACCATTACCTACCAAAACTTCTTCCTGCTGTATCCTAAACTGGCAGGCATGACCGGGACGGCAAAAACCGAAGAAGCAGAATTTGGCAAAATCTATAACCTGGAAGTTGCTACTATTCCGACGAATCGCCCAACGGGACGACGCGATTTATCTGATGTCGTCTACAAAACTGAAGACGCAAAATGGAACGCGATCGCCGAAGAATGCGCCCAAATGCATGAAGTTGGTCGTCCCGTCCTTGTGGGCACCACCAGCGTTGAAAAGTCTGAACTGCTGGCAAGGCTGCTACAAGACCGTAGCATTCCCTTTAATCTACTCAATGCGAAACCGGAGAACGTTGAGCGGGAGTCCGAGATCATCGCGCAAGCGGGACGCAAAGGTGCAGTCACGATCGCCACTAACATGGCAGGTCGTGGGACAGACATTATTCTTGGTGGTAACGCCGATTACATGGCACGCCTGAAGGTCCGTGAGTACTTCATGCCTCGGATTGTGCAGCCAGAGGACGAAGATACCTTTGGTGTCACCGATGTCCCAGCACTAGGCGGCGGTCGCGGCGGCGGTCAAGGCTTTGTCCCTGGTAAGAAAGTCAAATCCTGGAAAGCCTCGCCCCAGATCTACCCGACTCAACTCTCTAAAGAGGCAGAGAAACTGTTAAAAGCTGCCGTAGACGTTGGTGTGCAGCAATACGGTGAGCGATCGCTGCCGGAACTCGAAGCGGAAGATCGGGTTGCTGTT
>DATNQS010000391.1:0-12662 GCA_036703925.1 Candidatus Sericytochromatia bacterium | reverse complement strand
CCTGACTCGAAATCAGGTTTGGGGTAACCCAACGGGAGTTCGAATCTCCCCCTCTCCGTACCGTCCTATCGACGTTTCAGCCCCTTAGCTTGGCTCACTCAGCGCAGTCTGATTAAGCTAATTTAGGCTCAAAGTATTATTCTTTGGGGCTGAATAAATCAGCTTAGATGGCGAAGTGGAGCCGCGAAGAGGGAGCTTGAGGACAAAGTAAGGGACATCAACCAGAGCTTCGACAAAGTGAGTTTGCGGATCAAGCGGGGGAAATTTATCTCCGCAGTCAGCATTTTCCCGTCAAGCCAGGGGAAGCTGTGCAGTAGCGACACAAAATTGCGTTGGATGTGACTGCGACAGTTGCTAGCTTGAAGTTTGCGATCGCGCGGGCAAGAGAGGTTGATGCTCAATTGGTGTGGGGCAAGTTTGATTGGAAACCCTACCTCAAGGGCAAGCATAAGCCTGCTGAGACAGTAGCAGAGTGGGTGGATTTCGTTAGCGGGCTAGCCAGAGTGACGGGTGTTTCTAAGCTGTGGTGACAACGCTACGTCAAGGCTAAAGATTGCGGCTGTGCCTCGACCAGTGACGGTGAGGGCGAAAAAAGGGGCGTTTCACAAGCCAAGGCGCTGCGTTGTGGTCATGCGTCCAGCACCAAGGCAACAAGCAAGCGATGTGGTTAGCCCTAGATGTCAAGACGCAGAAGCTTATCGGGTCGCCAGCGGAAACCGTCAGAAACCGGAGCGAGGGCGTTATGGCAATCGTTGCCACCCGTTTAGCGGCAGTGTGCGCTCTGCTCTACCGACTTCGGGGCAGCGTAGGCGCTCGTGCTACCGCCTCAACGGCTTCGGGCTTTGCAGCAGTTAATCATCGATCGCGCCATCTTGTGCGGTGGCTAGAAATGAAGAACCATCACTAATGGCTCTGGCTGGGAACAACTTCGGTGGATATGGTTTATGCCTCATGAATGGTATAGAGCATTAAGCTCAAACGGCACAAGCCATTGCATCAGATTCTTCATCAAAACTGATGAGCGCTATGTATTTTGGATTGGCTAACAGAGCTTTAGTGACTAGAAAAGCTGCGATCGTCCAGGTTTGGTATTTTCTGGCTTCTTTGCCAATTAGCCTGCCATTTCTATCGTCGTAATATTCAGGCCATTCATCATCCAACAAGCGCTGTTCGGCAATTGCCAGTGCTTTGTGTGCGAGTTCCACCTTTCCAGTTTTCAAAGCAGCAGCGGTTAAAAGCCAGAGCAAAACGGGCCAGTTGCCACCATTGTGGTAAGACCAGGGAATATTTTTGGGGTCAGAGCCAGTAATGGTGCGCCAGTCCTGTCCCTCGACGGCTGGGAAGCAAATTTTCATCGGCATATAGCCTACCAGTTCCTGCCAGCGCTGTTCGAGCAACGCCATGATTGCCTGGGCTTGTGATGCCGTTGCCAGAGAAGCGATGATTGCCATCAAATTCCCCAGTCCAAAAAAGCGAAAATCGATTTGTCCCGGTCCCAGGTTTCCAGCCAGGTAGCCGCCTTTTCCCATAAGCCACTCAACCGACCAGGGTGGGATGGTATCTGAGTAGACATTAAAGCGATTCACCGCCATTGCACCGAATTCTTCACCCTTATAGCGATAAATTTCGTTCAGGCGTTTGAGGTCAAGCCAGTAATATTTCCGCACGTGATAGGTCAAATGGCTTAAACGGGTTTCGATTGCCTGAATGTAGGTGCTGCCTGAACCGCATGGTAGCAAGAGTTCTCGTGCCGCCCGTAGAGCCGCATAAAATAGCGCTTGAATTTCCAGTGGATAACCGTAGACTCCCATGCGTCGATCGATCATGAACGAGCCATCAGGCACCAAGAGCGTAGGGAACATATCAAAGCGAGCTTCCAAACAAAGCTGCAAAATCAAATGAATTCCATGTTGGAAATCAGGGCTGTGAGCCAGCTTCAGATCATCCGTTGCTTTGACGTAAGCCCGCAGCAGAATCAACCACCAGAAGCAGGAATCGATCGGTGCCACCTGTGCGATCGCCTGCTCACCAAAGTCAGCCGTCAGATATTCTTCACCCTCTCGCTCAATGACCTTAAAGCTGGCAGGAAATAATCCTTGTCCTGGTTGAAAGCATTCTAGCTGCGGTTCACGGCTTTGTAGTCTCAGCACCTCCACCAAGAAATTGCGCACAATCTCTGGCTTACCCTGCATCAGAAAAAACAAACCTGAGGAAACAAAATCTCGTACAAAGCATTGATCATAATTGAGCGCCGCTGCTTCAGGATCACGAGCAGCAACAGTGCCAACAGGCTGCCCCCGATAATAGAGGATCGCGTTTTCAAGGGCTGCGTAAGCCTCTTTCACCAGGGTATTTTCTGCCAGCATACAGCTACTCGTTAAACTAACCAGAAACTACCAGCACTCAAGCGTTTCTCATCCTTCATTTTTCACTACTGCTTCTGTCGTTCCAAAGCACCCCCAGCCATCAGATCATTTAGTGGTTTCGTATTGATGGGTGTTGCGATCGCCCCTGTTGCCACGTTGTTAATGCTAATGCCTAAGGTATCTAATTCTACTGCCAGATTGCGGGTAAACATCTTCATACCGCCCTTGCTAACGCAGTATGCGGGTGAAATTGGGAAAGGGGAGATCCTTATGTACAGAGCTGATATTGCTATCTTGCCAGGGCATTTAGTTTTCAACAAGAGCTGCTTACTGACTAACTAATTTGGCAGCACCAAAGGTGGCGTTAAACTTGCGGCACCAGATGACAGCAGACTTGTAGTCTGCTAACTTGACCGTTGCGGGAATAGCATACCGTTGAGTGCCACTAAATTTTTGTAGCCGTGCCAGAAAGACGTAATCCCCTGTTTTCAACGGATACGTCGGTGGTTTGGTAGAACCGATTACATTAGGAGAGCGATGTAAAACGACAACCAAATCGGGTCCCTGACTGGAGGTTTTAAACCCCTGATCGAGTTCCAGAAAGAATTTACCATTTTGAGCGATGATGCGAGCCTTACCTTGAGTGGGGTGTTCGGCAGACGCAAAGCTGCCAGCGCTGATAAGGGTGGGCTTTGTGGCGCTCATCATTTGAGCAATCAACTCTGGCTCGATCGAGGGTGCAGAAGCCTTGCTGGTCATCGGAAGAGGACTTTCAGCCGCCTGGTTCTTTACGGCAATCCCGACATACCCGATAGAAACTAGAGAAGCCAAACTTAATAAAATCCACTGCTT
Organism: Candidatus Sericytochromatia bacterium; assembly: GCA_036703925.1. GTDB lineage: Bacteria > Cyanobacteriota > Cyanobacteriia > Leptolyngbyales > Leptolyngbyaceae > Stenomitos. The sequence goes on along the minus strand of DATNQS010000391.1, from coordinate 9,444 downwards.
CGCTTTCATCATCAAACGTCCTTAATACAAGATTAATCAACAGCATCTGTGTTTAGCGGCTGCACCATTGATTGTGATTGGTGATCGCGATCGCAAAATGACGCAGTGCTAAAGAGTTTGATCTAAAAGGCTGACAGTTTGGTGAAAAAGCGTTTAGCTTATTTTCAGCTAGTTCTCATTTTTAGCTATGCAGAGCTTTCTTCCTTACAAAGACGACAAATCGCGAAGTTATGGAACTCATTCGTGGTCGTTGCGGTAAACATCTTTTTCAGGAGTTTTGTCAACTGATGGCTCTGTTCCACCGTTCCAACGCAATGTTTGACAACGGCAGGCACTCCAACACTTTTATCCACTGTAACCAGGTAGTTAAACAGGCTACTGGATTACTACCCCTTAAGTACCGCCGTAATAGTTCTTTGGAGTGATGCAGAAACAAGGAATGTCATTCAATCTATTTAGTAAAGCGGAATGTAAACTTATATGACGACAGCCTTGATTACCGGAGCCTCTGCTGGCATTGGTGCAGCCTTCGCCCAACAATTAGCAGCGCGTCAGACTGATCTTGTGCTGGTTGCTCGTTCCCAGGACAAGTTACAGGAACTTGCTAATTCACTCAGTCTTCAACATCACATCCAAGTAGATATTATCGTGCAGGATTTGACCGCACCAGACGCTACAGAAACAATCTTTCAAACTGTGCAGCAACTTGGACGCTCAATCGACTTATTAGTGAATAATGCTGGCATTGGAGATTACGGTGATTTTGCCAAAAGCGATCGAGACTTCCAACTTAAAACGGTGCAGCTCAATATCGCGACGATTGTGGATCTGACCCATCGCTTCTTGCCTGGGATGCGGCAGCGTCGAACTGGAGGGGTAATCAATCTTTCTTCGGTAGCAGGGTTTCAATCGATGCCCTATTTCTCGCTCTATGCGGCAACAAAAGCCTTTATCCTCAGCTTTAGCGAAGCTTTGTGGGCAGAGAATCGCAGCTATGGAGTGCATGTGCTAGCCGTTTGTCCAGGTCCGGCTGGCGTTAAATTCCTCAAAGAAGCAGGATTTCCGCCGTTCCTGGTTAATGTGGCTACAAAATTTGATACCTCGATTGAGACTGTGGTACGAGATGCCCTAAAAGCATTTGAAAAACGAGAGTCGATCGTGATTCCTGGCAATCTGATTAATCCCATTCTTGCTACGCTCCCCCGGTTTCTGCCACGGGAAGGGGTTTCTAGCTTCTGGAAGCTGGTATTGGGAAATGAGGTTGGCAGATAATAACGCTCCCACTTTCAATCGTTGGTTCGTTTTATCAAACCAATTTCGATCGAGCAATGGAATAACTTCCTAGCAGGCTATGAGCGCAGCTTTTGATCATATCGTGCACGGTTCGTACCTAGTCAGCCGTTGCACCACTAGTGCAGCCTCCGTCCTTACTAGTCATCTACTAATAGGCAACAGGTTGTACAGTGCTGCTTTCGTTCTTAGCACTGAGTTACAGCCTTTGACCAAAGTCATCCTGCACCACGCAGGTGATAACTTGTCTTGACAGAGCCGGATTGCGGTCAAACTGGGCTGGTGTTACTTGTCGCTTCAGACAGCTTTTTGACCAGATGGCAAGCGTACCAGACTGTTTACCCCTTCTCTTGCCGTTCTTACAGATAGAGTGGATTGACAGTCTGAGGATGGCATCAAAACCAGCCCTAATTCATCTCTCCATCATGCAACGCCGAAAGATTCAGTTCTGGTTCTGTCAACGTGGGCTTAGATACCCTGTTACCATCTGCTCTAGAGTCTGCTTAATCTGAGGGATTGTATTGGCATTAACGGTATAGATAGACATCTGATACTCCCCAGCGAGACGCACCAGATTGGAGTGCGGATTCAAATAGGATTGCAACGCTAAGACAGCCTCTGCCGTTTCCAGGTCTTTAGTCAGCACTATTGACAAGTTCAACTGCTCAATTAACTGCCCTAATTGCTGACGATCGACCCCATATGGATAGAGGTGCAGCCCTGCAACTGTCGGCGGGTCTTGTGGCTCGGTTGGAGGCGGCTCATTAGACTGTTGTGGAACTCTTACCGCTTCAGTGTACAAAGGCTTAGATCCGCGATCGTCTCTCAAGGAGAACAGGTTTAGATCGCCTGCAACAGCTTTGGAAAGTGGCAACACCCGTTTAGAGCGTCGCCGCTTTGACCCATTGAGAGCAGCAGAAGCCAGGGGAGCAGCATCTCGCTGCATTGGGGATGGGCTGGGAGCTTCGTGTGTAGTTGTGACTTGCCCCTGCTCGTTAAGCGTCCTAATTTGCAGGGAAGGACGCTGCCCACGCAGAAGATGATCGACGGTATGGCTGACCTGTTCATGCACCACCCAGCGCTGGCGCTCTTGCATCTCGACAGCAATATCAAATGTAGGGGGCGCTTTGCGTTCCAGAATACTCTTCTGGCTGCCACGGCGACGAGCTTCTTCATCCCCCAAAGTCACCGACTGAATGCCCCCAACCAAATCAGATAAAGTCGGATTCTTAACCAGGTTCTCTAACTGATTGCCGTGAGCCGTGCCCACAAGTTGTACGCCTCGTTCGGCGATCGTCCGTGCTGCCAGGGCTTCCAATTCAGTGCCAATTTCATCGATCACGATCACTTCGGGCATATGGTTTTCCACTGCCTCAATCATCACCTGATGCTGCAATTCAGGACGTGCTACTTGCATACGACGTGCTCGACCGATCGCTGGGTGTGGAATATCGCCATCGCCAGCAATTTCATTAGAGGAATCGATAATCACCACCCGTTTGTTGAACTCATCTGCCAATATCCGAGCAATTTCACGCAAAGCCGTAGTTTTGCCGACACCAGGACGACCCAGCATGAGAAGCGACTGTCCCGTTTCAACCAGGTCGCGAATCATCGAGATCGTACCGAAGACCGCTCGACCCACACGGCAGGTCAAGCCAATTACCTCACCCTTGCGGTTACGGATGGCGCTGATGCGATGTAAGGTTTGTTCAATGCCAGCTCGGTTATCTGCACCAAAATGACCAACGCGATCGACGCAAGCTTGCAATTGCTCGTGAGTCACCACCTGGTCTGAGAGATACTCTGCCTGGTGAGGAAACCGGACTTCTGGTCGCCGTCCCAAATCAAGCACGACCTCCACTAAGATGTCTCGATGCGAATGGCGTTCTAAGCGTTGCTGAAGATCGTAGGGCAGAATCTCCAATAACTTTTGGAGGTCGTCTGGGTTGTGCATATTTTAGAAATGGTGCAGTTAACAACAACGAGGCAAGAAACTAGGAGTCTTTCAAAGACGTGTTTTAGCCTTATCCCTTAGTGGAGGAGATGCAGGGCTGTTTCATGGAATAATAGCGGTTCTCACTTGAGGCAATGGTGTCGAATTCTGTCGATCGCCGTACTTCATTCCTTTACAAATTGGTGTAAGCTTAAAACTTGCATTTACTCAAATCTAAACATTGAAAATCTTTTATCGTTGGACATCTAATCTAACAACTTTAATTTAAGAGAGTAGGATGAAAACCGATAATCTGGGTACGGATATTCTCAGCAAAAAGTATATATCGTGCTCCTGTTGAGTTTTTGAATGAGCTGTAGAAAAGAAACTCCTGGATGAGAGCTTCGCACCTATGACATTCTTCTGAAGGCTATTTATCCATCAAAGCGTCTTCTCTTAGAGAGCCTTTAGTTTGTAGCCCCTTCTTTATAGACATCCGTTGCTCTGTATTTTTAACAACTTTTTAAAGAGTTAACTATTCTATACAGTTGAATCCTTCTAAAGAACTATACAGCTACCAACTGAATGCTTTAGCTTGAGCATAGAGCCATCTACTTAGATCGTGAGAAAAACCTGTAGTAATTCTTCCTCATAAGCTTTTATTTTCACAAATTATTTAGGGCTGCTAAAGGTTTCCAAATATTTAAGGCAATCACTCAAGCTACTTAATATGCGGTTTCAGGAGGATTTCTGGATAAGGCGTAGTGTCCTTCGCTTTGGACTTAGTTTTGTCTTGCCGATCGTAGTCTCCCCTCTCATCAGTTGTGCAAAACAGACCTTACCCATTATGGAAACATTGAAGCAAGCAAGTTCACCCGCAGCAGGACGCCTAAACTCTCGTCCGATGCCACCAACAGAAGCTGGATATCCTGGGTTGCATCCCCTAAAGCTAGATGGTAAGCGTGACGGGTTGCTCTATGTCCCGACAACCTATCGAGTCAATCATCCCGCTCCACTGCTTCTCATGCTGCATGGTGCGGGTGGGGATGCTGAGGGTGGGCTAAAAATTATTCAAAAATTGGCAGATGCATTCACGACAATTGTATTGGCTGTAGACTCGCGCCAGAAAACCTGGGATGTGATTGTTAGTCACTATGGTCCTGATATCACCTTTATCGATCAAGCCTTGGCGCAAACATTCAGTCGTTATGCTATTAGCCCCAACCAAGTCGCGATCGCAGGTTTTTCAGATGGGGCATCCTATGCCCTTTCCGTTGGCATCACCAATGGGGATTTGTTTAATCACATCCTTGCCTTTTCACCTGGATTCATAGCACCCGCCGCTCAAGTGGGTAAACCCCGGTTCTTTATTTCACATGCTAAACAAGACACCGTGTTACCAATTGAGCGCTGCAGCCGTCGCATTGTGCCCCAGTTGCAACGGGCAGACTATGAGGTGCTCTACCAGGAATTTGATGGACCGCATACCGTACCAGAGTCGATCGCCTGTGAGGGCATGACTTGGTTTACGGCTTAAGTACCAAATTTTTGATTGTTTCCTTTTTTTCGCGGGCTTACACCCGCATTCTAAGGTTGTCACAGGTATGCATAGCCTCGACCGATGATCGGGTGATCATCGGTCGAGGCTACGCTTAGAAACTCCTCGCAGAGCTTTTCGCTTGGACTGAGCGAAGGTCATAGCGATCGAGGTTCATCACCTTGTTCCACGCCGCCACAAAGTCATGCACAAACTTCTGCTCTGAGTCCTCAGCTCCGTAGACTTCTGCAAGGGCGCGGAGCTGAGAGTTTGAGCCGAAGATGAGGTCAACACGGGTAGCGGTCCACTTGAGGTCGCCCGTTTTGCGATCGCTCCCCTCAAACTCATACTCATTTTCAGAGGTCGCCTTCCAGGTTATGCCCAGGTCGAGTAGGTTCACGAAGAAGTCATTGGTTAACGTCTCTGGCCGATGGGTAAAGACGCCATGTTTGAACCCGCCAAAGTTCGCACCCAGGACGCGCAAACCGCCCAAAAGAGCTGTCATCTGAGGGGCTGTCAGGGACAGTAGTTGCGCCCGATCAATCAGCAACTCCTCAAGGGATTCGCTGTGTTTGCCGCTGGTGTAGTTGCGGAACCCATCCGCAGTCGGCTCAAGCACCGCGAAGGACTCGACATCTGTTTTCTCTTGCAACGCATCGGTGCGTCCCGGCGTGAAGGGAACCGTCACCTCGTGTCCAGCGTTCTGCGCTGCTTGCTCAATGCCTGCACATCCGCCCAGAACGATCAGGTCGGCGATCGACACTCGTTTTCCGCCAGACTGCGAGCTGTTGAACTCCTGTTGAATTTCCTCCAGCTTTTGCAGCACCGTTGCTAACTGGTCTGGCTGGTTGACTTCCCAATCCTTTTGCGGCGCTAGACGAATGCGTGCCCCGTTCGCTCCACCGCGCATATCGGAGCAGCGGAACGTTGACGCTGACGCCCAAGCGGCCGAAACCAATTGGGAGACAGACAGGCCCGAGGCTAGAATCTTGGCTTTGAGAGCGGCAATGTCCTGCTCATCAATCAATTCATAATCAACTGCGGGGATGGGATCTTGCCACAGGAACTCTTCCTGAGGAACCTCGGGGCCAAGATAGCGCGATCGCGGTCCCATGTCACGGTGCGTCAGCTTAAACCACGCCTTGGCAAACTGCTCAGCAAACTCATCCGGGTTATCACGGTAACGCTGCGCAATCTGGTTATAGATGGGATCCATCTTCATAGCCATGTCTGCCGTGGTCATCATGGGGGCGTGCCGCCTTGACGGATCATGTGCGTCGGGCACTGTACCCGCCCCCGCGTCGCCCTTGGGCTTCCACTGCCATGCGCCAGCGGGGCTCTTCGTCAGTTCCCAGTCATATTTGAACAGGGTTTCGAGATAACTGTTGTCCCACTGCGTCGGCGTGGGGGTCCATGCGCCTTCGATTCCGCTGGTGATCGCATCGACACCGACACCCGTGTTGAAGGCGTTCTTCCAGCCGAGACCCTGATCGATGATGGTGGCACCGCCAGGATCAGCACCTACGTGCGTCGCTTCACCCGCACCATGACATTTGCCAAAGGTATGCCCACCGGCGGTGAGCGCGACGGTTTCCTCGTCGTTCATCGCCATCCGCTTAAAGGTCTCGCGAATATCGCGCCCTGAGCCGACCGGATCAGGCTCGCCGTCTGGCCCTTCCGGGTTCACATAAATCAGTCCCATCTGAACGGCAGCGAGGGGATTCAACAGCACACGATCGTCTTCGTAACGCTCATTGCCGAGCCAGGCTTTCTCAGAACCCCAGTAGATGTCTTCCTCTGGCTGCCACACGTCCACACGCCCGCCGGCAAAGCCGATCGTCTTAAAGCCCATCGACTCCAGCGCGCAGTTGCCAGCGAAGATCATGAGGTCGGCCCACGAAATTTTCTTGCCGTATTTCTGCTTGACTGGCCAAAGCAACATGCGCGCCTTGTCGAGGTTGGCATTGTCGGGCCAACTGTTAAGGGGCTCAAACCGCTGGCTACCCGAGCCTGCGCCGCCGCGACCGTCCCCCATGCGATACGTGCCTGCGCTGTGCCACGCCATCCGGATGAAGAGCGGCCCATAATGGCCGTAGTCGGCTGGCCACCAGTCCTGGGAGGTGGTCATCAGCTCATAGATATCTGCCCTGAGGGCAGCTAAGTCGAGACTCTTGAACTCCTCAGCGTAGTTGAACGCCTCACCCATCGGATTAGCTTGGGGTGAGTGCTGGTGGAGGACGTTTAGATGCAAATAATTTGGCCACCAGTCTCGGTTCGCCGGCCTATGACGAGGCTGATGTTTCTGACCGCTGCCCGTAAACGGGCAACCGCTTTCGCTGCTCATAGTATCTCCTGTCTTTTGAAAAACGCTAATCTACGATGCAAGCTAGAGCTACCGAGAAAGTAGCTTAAATTAGCGTGAAATAGTTACAAGCTTAATCATAATCGGTATGAGTTTACCTTGGAAGGATGCTTAAGCTATTGTAATAAGTGATTAGAAAACGAAATTTGCCGTAGGGCGGGCATCTTGTCCGCGCAGTCTAGAAGCCTGCCCTACAGTTTCCACCACAATCCCAGGAGAACCTAGATTTTTTGATGTACTGCGGGTATTGCAAACAAATAGCACAGGTATAATTACTGGGATAACCGAAGAGAAATATAATCGAAGAGAAATATAAATAACGTTGTGATTTGAAACAAACGGTTGTATCAATAGCCTAAAAGAGAGCCTGTACGTGTTCTGATTGAACGTGCCAGTTTCCACAAAGCTCACCTAACACTGAGACACCCCTAGAAAAACCTTTAAAACACGCCTTGGGATTCGGTTCATTTCAGCCTTAGTCTATCTTCTCGCCCGCAGATAAGTGGGAGAAACGGCAGAATAACCCAGGGCAAACGCATCATGATTGAGCGAGTACTTTGATGAGATAAGTATCGTCCCAACCCGCCTTTTTGCGCTTTGCCTTGACCCCGACCTTCGTGGTTTTCTCCTGAGACAGGAGATTGAGGGCAATTTGGCGTAATAGGGAGAAGTTTTGCGGGGCATAGTCTTTGCGAATACGGCAGTCATCTTCGTCAAAAGCGACATCGAGTACCCAGTGCAAGGAGGTTTCAATACCCCAATGGGAGCGAACGGCTTGCAGGATGGATTTAGCCCCTGTCGTTAAAGAACTGATGTAGTAGCGGGTTTGCTGCTCGACTTTGCCCTTGCAGCGACGTTCTGATTGCACCATAGCCAGGCTGGCTAATCCTCGCCAATGAGGCTTTTGCACTAAATAATCCAACTCTTTGAGTGTCCAGCAACGACGAATCTCGATGCGCCCATGCCCTTTGTCGATCGTTTGCTGAAAATCATGAGCAACCCCTTGAAAATTGGTTGCCACGGCTTGCTCAAACAGCCACTGCACATCCTCATAAAGGTTCGGTTGGTTCGCTTTGAGTGCCAGGACATAGTCTGCTCCCCGGTCGACAATGGCATTCGCAATCTCCTTTTGACAGCCCATTGCGTCAATCGTCACAGTACAACCGCTCAGTGCTAGAACTTGCAGGAGTTGCGGAATGGCGGTAATTTCGTTGGATTTCTCATCCACTTTCCGCTGCCCTAGCACCAGGCGATTCGTGCTGGCCCAAGCGCTGACCATCGCTATCGCTCTTTTACCCGTCGCTTGGTCATAGGAATGACGCAACTCCTTGCCATCAATCGCCACGACTTCACCCAGGGTGAGTTGGCTGACGGCACGAATCCAACTCAAAAAGCACTCCTGCATCTGCTGCGGCTCTAGCCGAGCCAACACTCGTGCAAAGGTGTCATGCGAGGGAATGCCATTCGGCAGGCTCAAAAATGTCTCTAACCATGCCTGTTTCGCCTTGCCGTATTCCTCCAGGTCCGTCCAACTCTCCGCTCCACAGACGACTGCGCAAATCGCAATCGCCACAATATCGATTAATTGATGTTCAATCGTTGCGGCTCGACGCGGATCTTCTAAGCTGGAAAAATGGGTCAACAAGCTGGCATCGACTGACATGGACATCATTGGGGATCCAGAAGCACTCTTCCCCTCCAGCCTATGTCATTCTCGTCATGCGTTTGCCCTGTTTGATGCCGCCGTCCAAATGCGACCCGACTTGATATATTACTGATGTGGCAATGGCAGTGATGGATGGGCTAGAGATGACCCGTCGCCTCCGAAAATTGCCAGACTTTACCCAAACCCCCATCATTGCTTCCCCTGCTACTTTGTCTCAAGTTGATGTGCAGGAAAGCCTGGATGCAGGCTGCAACAGCTTCTTTCCTAAACCGATCGATTTCACCGGGTTATTAGCTGAATTGCAGCGACATCTGGAGTTGCAATGGCTGTACGAGACTCAACCAGAAACAACTCAACCCACAGTGAGTGGTGCTGGTGCGATTGACCTGGTGCTGCCACCGCTCGAGGAGCTAGCAACCCTTTATGCCGCTGCTCAAGGGGGTTCATGACCGATGTCCAACAAGAAGCTGCCCGCCTCAAACAGTTAGCACCCCAATATGTTGCCTTTGCGAATAAGAGGACGTTTGAGAAGTAGCAGATTATGCCAACCGTCGCAGAAGTGTACGGAGAGACGTGGCGTAGATAAACGCTTCCGACGTTTCGGGCAGACACTCGTAGTCTTTACTCAAACGCCGATACCGCCCAAGCCAACC
>DATNQS010000390.1:0-2073 GCA_036703925.1 Candidatus Sericytochromatia bacterium | reverse complement strand
GGCTGGACGTTACGCCCTTTTTTGGGCTCACAAGGGCAGTTTGAACTCTTTCGTCCTAGAGAAGGCAGCTTCTTTTCAGGTGTTTGGAATGCGCTGTTAAGCCTTTTCTCTTGAAGTGAGTGACCAACATGAATCCTGAATTAAAGCAACTAACGATTACAGCAAAGGAGTTGGAGCAACTCACTGGGTTTGAAGTGACTGATCTCTTTATCGGGGGGCTGGTGGGAGGCACTTATCGACCCAACCTATTCAAAACCCAGAAGCGATGCATTGCTTTTTGCTTTACCCAACTCCTTGTGTTCATTTTAGTCTTTATCTTTACGCTGCCGCTCGGTCTTATTGTGGTGCGGAATCATACTAATTCTGTCAATGATTTGCCGACGATCACCCGGTTTTTGCAAACCACTTTGAGCATCAGCCTACTGGCTGTCGTCGGCTGGAACGCATCAATGAGACTCAAAAGTAAAGCGCTCAAACCGCTCGCACATTTGCTGGATGAGGTCGATAAATACAACGAGGTTGTGCAAGCAGTGAGTGTCGTTAATCGCCTTGAAGCGATCGGTAATTTGCAAACCTACAGTATTGATCGTAAGCAGGCGATCGAAGCACTGACGATCGCCAGAAATAGTCTAATTTGTGGCTTGATGACCGAGAAAATCTTGCGGCAAAGCCGTGGTCTTTTGGCTCGCCGTATTGACCTACTTGCCAACATTGAAGCTAACTTGGCTACCTTAAGAACATTGGAAGTAACCAATCAGGCGAGTGAATATGTCGAGTTGCTGAACGAAGCCCTGCAAATTGGCATTAGCGTCCACGAAGAAGTGCAGCAGTTTTCTCAACGGTAAGTGTTGAAGAAAATGCTGCACACAAACTAAGCGAAGTAAAATCGCTACTTTTCGATCTTCACTGAGAGAATTTTGTCGCCTTTGCGAATTGCATTAACGACATCCATATCGTGCGTCTGACCAAAGGTTGTATGCACTCCATCCAGGTGAGGCTGGGGCGAGTGGCAAATAAAGAACTGGCTACCACCGGTATTGGGACCAGCATGAGCCATCGACAGCGTTCCAGCCAAATGTTTGTTGGAGTTAAGCTCGTCCTTAATTTTGTAGCCGGGTCCGCCAGTACCTGTCCCTAAGGGGCAGCCACCTTGAACCATAAAGTTGGGAATCACTCGATGGAAGGCTAGCCCGTTATAGAAGCCTTTCTCAGAGAGATCGACAAAGTTTTTTACCGTATTGGGTGCATCAGCATCAAAAAAATCAATGTTAATGGTGCCTTTATCGGTTTCGATGATGGCGCGTGTCATGATGTCTACTTACTCCAGGGTGCGGTCATTGGTTTAGAAAACCTTTTCGATCCTAACGCTCAGGGAGGCTTTGCAGTCTTTTAGCCGAAAAAATCTCATTTGACGAGCGCTTATCGAGAAAGTTTTAACCAGATTTCTTTAACCCAGCCTCTCTTACTCCATCCTAGAGCCATCCTTATGCCGACTCTGGGTTTAGTTGGCCCATTATCCAGGTCGTGTAGGTGCCGATCGGACTCCAAAGCAAGTAGGGCACAAGCAACAACGCTGCCCATTCTGACCTTTGCCAGACAGCGAAGGTCAGAATTAGCCCAATAATGACCCCAATACCACCGATAAATGTACCTGCCTTCAGGCTTCGTAGCCATAGAGTGACCGGAGAGTAGAGGACGATCGCAAACTCCAGTAACAGATACGCCATCATGAGCGACCAGGTTTTGCTGCTGCCAGGATCACGTTCCCAAACGATATAGGCAGACCAGGCTCCAGCAATTAAGATCACGATCCAGATCAAGGGAATTAACGGTTCAAACGTCAACCAGCGGGGGCGACGCAAGCGGGCAAACCATTTCACATCTTTCGGTCGCAGGATGTTGCTAGCAAGCGCCACTAAGAAGGTCACGGCGCCAATGACCATCCAGGACTTAATCATGCTTCTCTAATCTCCACTGTTGCTTAATCCCACTCTTTAAGAGCTTGAATTTCCTGATTATGTCAGGGCAGCAGCAGATCTTAATCTGTCCTTAGTGCAGTGATACCAAGCCTCT
>DATNQS010000389.1:0-3864 GCA_036703925.1 Candidatus Sericytochromatia bacterium | reverse complement strand
GACAGCAAGGTGGGCACCATGAGCACGCCGAACCAGCCGATGTACAGGCGGTTGTCGGTGCTGGTCACCCAGTTGCAAAACTGCTCCCATACGTTGACGCTCTCGCGTCTTTGTAAGGTTGTCGTCATGATGGAAATAAGTCCGTTATGTATGAATTGTGGGAGTTGCTTACAGGCCCACACAAGCAATATACCTAAGTTAATAGCTTTTGTAAAGCGATTGTTACACAGCCTTCAGATACGAATTTTCTGATGAGTGCGCTGCACATGGAAGCCATTTCTTCAGCGATCGTTGGATCGGTAAGAAGGACGACCATCAAGGTTTATAAGATTGTCCGTGAAAGATCTTACATAAGAGCAGAATGATAGGGCTTACAAGTGGAATCCCTTCTAAGCGCTAGATGGTTCTGACTGTTCTGCTAACGAAACAGTCAGCATTAAGCAGATTTACCCTAAGTCACATTAATCTACTGATTTGACGCTAGACCAGAGCACCTTTCGGCTTCAAATAAGTAAGAGCCGACTGTGCTAGACGGGGCGTAAAAACTGCATCCATAAAACTGACGCAAACCCAAGTATCTGAAGCGTTGCTTGGTTCTACGTTAATAGTGTTATCGAGAAGCTTAATTAATGGAAGCTTTCAGTCACGGCTGCGGGTTGGTATTCAGACGGTTTCACCTTATGCTTAACCAGGTTTGCCAGTTCTTGAAGTTGACTGATGGCTTCTGCACCTTCAAGCTTCATCAGTTCGCGATCATCTCGCATTTCAGTCCAAGTAATACCATAGTCCGAAACGAGGAAGCGGATCAGGTGATTGTCTGCCAAACTCACCATAAACGATGCGCTGTTCATCTGCCCACCACAGGTATAGCAAGATGCCAAATAGCCCTGACGCTCCAGCACGATCGCCAGTGCTTGAAGATTCATGACGAGATCCTGGACAAATTGACGGTGTTGCTCTGCAAGTCTTAAGAACACAATAGTCCTCCAGTCACCACATTAAAATTCTATACCTTTTTAAAACTTTCTTAAGAATTTCGTTTTAGAACGATGAAGTTTATAAAAACGAGTCGTTAAATGAGCTGCTTAACCTGTAAACTCAGTACAGCGCTTGATTCAACCCTAGCTGATTATTTGAGAAAACAGCGTATCAAGAAAGACAGTCCCGTCAGATTAAAAGACTCTTAACGCTAGTCAGTTTAAAAGCCTAAGCCTATATAGGACTTAGGCTATGGGAAAAAGTTCCCGCTTCCTAAATCCTTTTAAGGCTACTTTAACCAATGCCTAGGCAGGCTGGTTGAAGCGACTAGTCTACCTGCCACCAACCAAAGGCGGGTCCAATAATGCGAGTTGTAATCCAAATGGCAACCAGTAGTCCAATACCGATCCAGGCACCTTTGGTTGAAAGCTGCACAAACTGGCTTGCTTGCGTTTTGGTAATTGGTAGCCAGGGGAAAATATTTGTCTCTTGACCGTATTTTTCTCCCAGGGTTTCTTTTCTTCGCTTTGCTTCACCCATGACCGCAAATAATAATTAAGTGCTTAACTGATCCAATAGTAATTGAAAGAACGTAATCGAATGGATACAGATTTCTGATTGACGTGCTTGCACCTTTAGTCAAGCACTGAATAGTCGGGTTGTGAAAAGAGGTTGGGATCGAGGTAGCTGAGCCGAGCGACGGGATGAAGCGCAGTCAGTACCTGCTGCCCATAGTTGCGATGAATCACGCGGCTATCTAGTAAGGCAACAACACCCTGATGATCACGGACAGGGGCGATCGCTCGCTGTAGTTCCGCAAGCGCTTCTGGCAGGAGGTAAAGGCGGAACCAGTCTTGCCGAAGATGTTTGTGATAAGCGACGCGTCCAGCTACGAGCGGATTTTCAAGTGAGGGAATAGGAAGGGTGGCGATCGCGAGTAGATGCGGTGCGGGTAAAACGCTTTGATGCTGTTTCCAAAACTCCCAACCTGCTACCAGTACACCGTTATCATCCAAACACGTCCGTTCGACCTGCACTCTCGAACCAAATTCAGATGCCAAGACAGAACCGACTTGCGCTTTCAACGGCACATCATCTACCAACAACACAGTCAATCCTTGAATGCCTGAACTGACTCTTAGGAGAGAATGCATTTCTCGAATGAGCGCCCACTGAAACTCTGGTGTGTTAGGCATCGGTAGCTTTTCAGGCAAGTAAAGCTGGATAACCTCATCCTGGCGATCGGGCATGAACTTCAGGCAGGTCAAATTGTCTAAACCCAACCGTTGCCGATACATTAGCGCGTCAGCATCAACGTCTAGCGCGCCGCCAATCAGGATGACGGATTGCTGCGTCCAAAGCGGGGCAAGGTCGGTTGCCACTTCAAGAGGGCCGCAATGCAGCGAGAACTGCCCTTGACGGCGCGAGATTTCTGCCCAGAGGAGGCGATCGTCTAGCTGAAGCACATCCCTAAAATTACTCCAGGCAGTTGGAAGGGCAATTGGCTCGTTCATGCGGTCAGAATGCTGCATATCCTGACGCTGTGGCTCTTGACCCTGTAGATCTTGGAAGAGAGCTGCCAACACTTTTTGTTCAAACGGTTCTAGCAGGCAGCACCCGTAGGGATTAGCTGGACGTTGAAAGATTGCTTTGGTAAGTTGCACACGAGCATCACGAATCGTCTCGACATGGTTCGGGCAAGCAAGCATCAATTCATCCCAGTCGGCAGGCTGCACCTGTACCGTGAGTTGAGCAAAAGCCCATGCTTCCAGGTCATCAACGCCGTCAAAGATAGTGGGGATGCCTCGCGGAAACCGTCCTTGTTGGTGCAGACGATCGCTCAACCAGGATTCTGGCGTAGTCAGCAGTAAGCCCTGGAAGTCTGGACTAGGGAAGCGATCGCCAGTGCGGATAGCTTTTGAGGTTTGAATGCAAGTGCGTAACTGCGGGATTTCCACCATCAGGAGCCGTTGCTGCACTGCTTCTGTCGCAACCAAAATAACCGGCTCTTGCCACATTAAGATCGGGACTAAATAACTGAGCCTGTAGCGCCCGTGATAGCGAGAAAGTGCATCTGTCTGCATCAACGCACTCCGCCCTAGACGCAACGCACGCGCTACTAGCCGCGCCATCGTTAAATGGTGAGACCAGTAGGACTTGCCCTGCTCTCTCAGAAATGCCCGAAGCTGTTGGTGAACTTCTACCTCAATCACAAATCCAGGCTCTCGCATAGCGGATGACCTTCATTTTGACACACATGTTGAGGCTGCCTCCTCGTAGGACTGATTCTGCTGCGTGAAGTTCAACAGCGCGTGGGTACTTCGCTGTTGTAAGCGAGGCTCAAGCACGTGACCAAGACTTTTTTAAGTAAAGCCTTTTTGCCCTAAGAGGTTACTACACAGCTGGATGTAGTATCCGGCTATGAGTGCAATGTTCTGGCATAAGCCTGGTAAGAGACCGTTAATAGCGCTGTTGGGGGCTGTGACGAAAGCTGATTCATGTCAGAGAACTGCGATAAACCGAACAAGAGTAACTCTTATTGCAGTTAAGGGGGTCGTCAGTACAGAATAGTTCTGGTCAAGCAGCGCGAATCGAGCCTATCAGCGCGGACCCAAACCCAAACTTGAGGCCTCGTTGAGGCTTGGGTAGAACAAAGGTGAGTACCCGCACTACCGCCTGGACCAGTCTTGTGCTGGACAAGGCGAGTGTTCACAAAGCAACCACTATGCGAGCGTGGCTCGAGTCGGTCGGTGGTGCGTTGCTGTTTTTACCGCCGTAGCAGCCGACTTGAACAAGCTTGAGCACTGTTGGGCACGGCTCAAGCCCTATCGCCGCAAAACCATGACTCAGTTTGAAGACTGCTGGGATGCAGTCGATTATGCTTTC
>DATNQS010000388.1:0-2245 GCA_036703925.1 Candidatus Sericytochromatia bacterium | reverse complement strand
TGAGATAGATGCCGCGTGTACAAAGTTGGGTCATGATGCCCATATTGTGGCTAACAAATAAAACCGTTCGTCCCTGGCTTTTTGCTACATCTTCCATCTTGCCCAGACATTTTTTTTGAAAAGCAGCATCACCCACTGCAAGGACTTCATCAACCAGCAAAATATCTGGTTCCAGGTGGGCAGCAACAGCAAATGCCAGCCGCACATACATTCCAGAGGAGTAGCGCTTGACGGGCGTATCCAAAAACTTTTCGACTTCAGCAAACGCCACCATCTCGTCAAATTTACGGCGGATTTCAGCTTGCTGCATTCCTAGAACAGCACCGCTCATGAAGATATTTTCCCGTCCAGTCAGTTCCGGGTGAAAGCCAGTCCCAACTTCTAGCAGAGAGGCAACCCGACCATGTAAAACCGCTTCTCCTGTAGTAGGTTGGACGACCCGCGACAAGATTTTTAGCAGCGTGCTTTTGCCTGCACCATTGCGACCGACGATGCCCACCACTTCACCCGGATAGATGTCCAGATCTATATCCTTAAGTGCCCAAAATTCTTCAGTGCGCGTTGACGAAGCCTTGCCGATCGAAAATCGCTTCCACTGACCCTGCACAAATCCACGCGTACCTTCAATCAGGTCATCCCGCAAAGTGTGGTAGCGCTTCTTTTCACCTGTGCGGATCTGGTAGGATTTTCCCAGCCCTCTTGCTGAAATGATGGGTTCCATACCTGTCCTAAATTACGTCTGCAAAGCTACGTTCAATTTGCCGGAATACAGTAGAGCCGAGGAGGAAAAACGCGATCGCCACTCCTACAGAAATTCCCAAACCCATCCAGGGAATTGTGCCCTGCCCGGTAACGGCAAACCGCGATAGCTCAATCAATCCAGCCATTGGGTTCAAGTAATAAAACGGGCGGATCGCCTCTGGCACAATGCTAGTGGAATAAACCACAGGCGACGCATACAGCCAGATTTGGATCAAAAACGGCACCGTGTACTGAAAGTCCCGATATTTTACATTCAGCGCTGCCAGCAGCATCCCCACACCGGATGACAGCACCATTGTGACAAACATTGCGATCGGCAGCAGCAGCAAACTCCAGGTTGGTCGCAGACCATAAAAATAAGTGAGCGGCAGCAGCACTACCAGTGAGATCGCAAAATCAATCCAGGCAGAACCCACCGCCGCCAGTGGAATAATGAGGCGAGGAAAGTAGACTTTGGTGATCAGCTTTTCGTCTGCAATCAGGCTGGTGCCCGCCCGCGATAAGCCCTCCGAAAAGAGCGTCCACAACACCAACGCCGAGTAAACAAAAATGGGATAGGGCAGCCCGTTTGTGGCAAGTTTGGCAAAATAGCCAAAGATAATGGTAAAAATTGTCATAGCTACCAACGGTTGCAGCAAAACCCAGGCGATGCCGATGGCAGTTTGCTTATAGCGGACGCTAACCTGACGCACAACGAGCATCCAGAGCAAATCTCGATACTCCCAAAATTCTTGCAGTGCTTCTGCCAGCGGTTGTTTGCCAGGGCGAATAACAATTTTCTTCGACTGTGTTCTCATGGGGCAATGATCACTGGGGGCGAGTGGGGTTCTCACTTTAAGGTTTCCCTGTTTGATGAGGGAGCGATCGTAGCTTTACAACTCCTTCATAAAGGTTGGTAAGGCTCTGGCGATCGTGGGTGCATCTTTTCCGATAGTGGTTCAAATCTGTTGTTTCCTTTGATGGTAGAACCGTTATACGTAACGAGTTTGTTCTGCTGGCTTTAGTCATGTCTTCGAGCGTTGGTCAGGTTTAGGTTATGCAACTGTACCGAATGATTTTTATTGTCACTGTGACTGCGTTTTGCCATACCGCATGGGTGCCATTCGTCAAAGCTGGCTCTCCTCCGACTCAACAAACTGACTCGCGGCAGCCTGAGGCAGACCAACTGTTAGAGCAGGGGACGCAGCAGTATCGCACTGGGCAGCCTACGCAGGCGATCGCCACCCTTCAGCAGGCGTTGAAGCTCTATCAAGCACTGGCAGATCAACCCAAGGTCGTCAAAACACTGCGAAACCTGGGCAATGCTTACTCTGTGATGACAGATTATCCGCAGGCGATCGCATTTTATGAACAAAGCCTTGACCTGGCACGAAAAACCAAAAACTCAGAGGGCGAAGCAGCAGCGCTAGGCAATTTGGGCGTGATTGCCATCAGTTTGGGCAAGGCTGACCAAGCGGCAGAGTACTATCAGCAAGCGTTGACG
>DATNQS010000387.1:0-6589 GCA_036703925.1 Candidatus Sericytochromatia bacterium | reverse complement strand
CAGTTCGGCTTTCATGCGCTCACCGAGAGAAAGTTTGCGAACGGGTTGGTTCAGCTTATCGTGTAGAGAAAGCATGTCGGTGAGTTCGCCCACACGCTGCCGGAAGTCGCGATCGCTGATCCCATAAACCGCCGCATTGATGCGTAGCGAATCCAGCGCTGGTAAATCCCAAATCAACTGCTGCTTTTGCCCCATGACCAGCGTAATTTTCTGCAAAAAGCCAAATTTGCGCTGAAACGGCACGTGCCCCGCCACATTAATGCGTCCTGCTGATGGATGGATTGGTCCCGTCAGCATCTTCAGCGTGGTCGTCTTGCCTGCACCGTTAGCACCTAGAAAACCCACCACTTCCCCTGACTCAATGGCGAACGAGATGTTCTGCACCGCTTTGATTTGGCGATAGGTTCGCTTAAAAAAATGCACTGCGGTGCCTTTCAACCCAGGCTCTTTCACCGCAACGGGATACATCTTGCTCAGATTCTCAGCCAGAATGACAGGCATTTTTTGACTCTTGCTACGAAATTGAACGAGTTCAGCGTGTAGTTGTGCAGGCGAGTATAGCTGTCACGTGATCGACACCTCTTCTTTATAGTGCCTGGTTGCGAATAGTGCCTAGTTGCGATCGCCCTCAGCCTCTTGCAACTGAAATTAACGGAGTCCCCACCGTGTCTACCTTACTATCTCCAAACATCGTCATGCGTCCCTATGCAGGTGAAGCAGATTTGCCTGCGATCGCCGAACTGCTTAATGCCTGCGAAGCGGTCGATCGCGTCGATATTGGCACGTCGGTTGATGAACTGCGTCAGGAATTTGCTCACCCTCATTTAGACGCTGCTCACAACATCTGTCTGTGGCAGAAAAATGATGGAACGCTGATTGGCTTTGGTGCATTGTCAATTGTTCAACAACCCGAAACCCATAGCGGCTTCCTCAACTTCCACGTTCACCCCATAGCCCGTAACAGCGACATCGAAACCCAGATTTTTGCTTGGAGTGAGCAACAGTTACGTGCCATTAGCGGTAGCGCTCTACTTGAATTGCAGGCAGTCTCCCGCCCTGATCAAGGTGATCGCCCTCGGCTTTTGGAGCGTCACGGCTTTACCGCCGATCGCTACTTCTACTGCATGACCCGTCCGTTAGCAGAACCTATTCTAGAGGCTCAGTTTCCAGCCGGGTTTAGCGTGCGTCACGTAGACAGTGATCGCGATGCCGAAGCCTGGGTTGCCATGTTCAATGACTCATTCATCGATCATTGGAACCATCATCCTATGACGGTTGAACGGTTCCATTATCACACCCAAGACCCTGATTATGATCCAGCGCTAGACCTGGTTGCGGTCGCGTCTGACGGCACCTTTGCTGCCTTTTGCACTGGCTTCATCTACCCAAACGAGAATCAACGCAGCGGGCGAAACGATGGCTGGATCGAAGTACTGGGCAGTCGTCGAGGCTTCCGTCGCTTGGGCTTAGGTCGTGCCATGTTGCTCTCGTGCCTACAGCAGTTAAAGTCGATCAGTGCCGAAACTGCCCTCCTGAGTGTAGATTCCGATAATCCATCTAGAGCACTGCGGTTATACGAATCAGTCGGCTTCAGTCAGCTCCATACAACGATCGTCTATACGAAAGAGATGAGGAGTGAAGGGGTGGAAGGGTGAAGCGGTATGTCAATTTTGCCTCTGCTGCCCTTGCTCTGTCCGCTCTCCCTGCCCCTGGCTCCTAGCTCCCTAACAAGTTGCTAAATCTGTAACCAACCAGACCTTCCTACAATTGGGTGTCAAAGTGAATACATCAAACAATTTTCACTCATCGTTCTTTGTGAGGAGAACTTAACGTGATTTATTCAACTTCTTCGATCGACAAATCTGCTTCCTGGCATCGCTTCAAAGCATTGGTTATAAGCGCTGGCTTATTGAGTCTTGCTTTTGCTAATCCGGTACTGGCACAAGAGAAAATGATGCGAACGCTTACTGTGACTGGTCGCGGTACAGAAATGGTCGCAACAACCATTACTCAGGTTCGCCTGGGTGTAGAGGCGCAGGGCAAGACAGCGAATGAGGTACAGCAAGAAGTAGCACGGCGATCGAATGCCGTGGTTAACTTGCTCAAAGCGCGTCAGGTAGACAAACTTGAAACGACAGGCATTAACCTCAACCCCTCCTATCAGTACGACAACGGCAAGCAAACGCTGACGGGCTACTCTGCCAGCAACATTGTTAGCTTCCGTATTGCGACCGAGAAAGCTGGAACGTTGTTGGATGAGGCAGTGAAGGCGGGTGCATCCCGTATTGACGGTGTGAGCTTTATTGCTACCGATGAGGCGATCGCAGCAACCCAAAAAAACGCTCTCCGTGAAGCGACACAGGATGCCCAGGCACAGGCAGATGCTGTCTTCAGCGCCCTTAACTTGACCAAAGGACAGATTGTAAGCGTTCAAGTTAATGGTGCGTCTGCACCACCACCACGTCCACTGGAAGACTTTCAAGCAATGCGGGCATCTGCGGCTCCTAAAGCTCCCAGCCCAGTCATTGGTGGCGAACAGGAAGTGCAGGCATCGGTAACATTGCAAATCAGCTACTAGCAGGAGTTTTAGGTTTTTAGGTTTGAGTTTTGAGTTGGCTGAAACGATCGTTCAACTCAAAACTCGTAACTCAAAATTGCTTAAAACTCGTCATCGTAGCCGCCGCTACTTGCGCCTGCTTCATTGTCGCGCTTGGAACCTAGCAAATCGAGCCGTTCCACGCGGATGATCGGTTTTGAGCGATCGTCACCTGTACTACGATCCTTCCAAGTATCAAACTTGAGTGCGCCCGTTACACCAATAAGACTGCCTTTGCGGACATAGTTAGCGGCAACCTCAGCCGTCTTACCCCACAGCTCTAAATTAAACCAGTCAGGCTGGTCGTTATTGCGCGTTTTGCGATTGACCGCTAGGGTCAGGCTGCACTTAACACTGCCAGACTCAAAATATTTCACATCTGGATCGCCACCAACACGACCCACCAGGGTTACAGCATTCAAACTCATAACTTTTCTGTTAGCTCTTTTCTATGGATTAAGATTGCAACGCACTCCATCATTCAATGTCATCTTAGGAGCTGAGTCCCAAAATATCGACTGGTACGAATGTATTTTAGCAGCCGTAGTGGAAGTGCGCTACGTTCCACTGGTTGATCGATCTTTAGCTTTTGAATCATTACTTAAGTGGCTGGGCGTAATATTTATAAACTGCCTTTCGACTTCGCGTTTGACTGAGTGCTCACGCTGAAGTCTCAATGCTCTCAGTTCTATGTGTCAGCGGGTTAAGCGCAGTCGAAACCCAGCCTCTCAGTAGTGCTTAATTTAGCCCTCCTGCTTAATAGATGGACAACTTTTGATAACGTGAAGTGGCAGTAGCTCAAGACAACTTCTCTTTAACTAACCATAGCTACAAGGGCAGAACTCGCCTGTTTGACTGAAGCTCTGGATTAAGTCCGCGTAACACGCTTTACTTATGTAGGCTTACCTACAATTTGCAGCTACAGAAACTATATAGTCAGAGTTTCAGACGTTTTTCAGCCAGCCAGCTACCTATGACTAATGCTGGCTATTGCCACAATTGCTACACAAGTCTAGGCTAAAGTCCGGTGGCATTACCAAGGTTGGTTGCTGCATCCTTTAAGTCATTTTTTTATCGTTAAGATCTTGTGCTTGCTGGACTCATAGCGAAAAACATAATAAGATCCAACCTTGATTGCACGTATAGTTGTGTAGGTGCAAGATCATCCAGCAAATCATTCGTTATTTGAGAGGCATAGAGGCTAGTGGGACTTTTTAGTCGCTTTTCCCTATCGCGGGACATGGGCATTGACCTTGGCACAGCAAATACATTGGTTTATGTATCAGGCAAAGGTATTGTCCTGCAAGAACCGTCTGTCGTTGCCATGGATCAAGATACAAAGATGCCATTGGCAGTGGGAGAAGATGCCAAGCGAATGCTGGGACGGACACCTGGTAACGTGGTGGCACTACGTCCGCTGCGCGATGGTGTTATTGCTGACTTTGACACCGCTGAACTGATGTTGAAGCACTTTATTGCACGGGTGCATGAGGGCAGAACGCTAGTATCGCCTCGGATCGTGATTGGTATTCCCAGCGGCGTCACGGGTGTCGAGCGCCGTGCGGTGATGGATGCTGCGTCTCAGGCGGGAGCGAGAGATGTCTATTTGATTGATGAACCTGTAGCTGCCGCGATCGGTGCTGGGTTGCCGGTTGCAGAACCGACTGGCAACATGATTATTGATATTGGTGGTGGCACGACTGAAGTGGCGGTACTGAGTTTACAAGGAACCGTTTTGAGTGAGTCGGTGCGGGTCGCAGGCGATGAGCTGAGTGAGTCGATCGCTCAATACATGAAGAAAGTCCACAACCTTGTGATTGGTGAACGCACCTCTGAGGAAATTAAAATCACGATCGGCTCTGCCTATCCAGTTGACGACGACACCACAATGGAAGTCCGGGGGCTGCACTTGCTGTCTGGTTTGCCCCGCACTGTAGCTGTGAAAGCGCCCGAAATTCGTGAAAGTATGTCAGAGCCATTAGCCGTCATTGTGGATGCGGTCAAGCGTACTCTCGAACGCACTCCGCCTGAGTTGGCAGCAGATATTATCGATCGCGGCATCATGTTGGCAGGTGGTGGTGCCTTGCTGAAGGGCATTGATACGTTGATTAGCCACGAAACAGGCATTGTTGTTCATGTAGCGGCTGACCCTCTCAGCTGTGTTGTGCTTGGTACTGGGCGCGTTCTAGAAAACTTCAAACAATTGGAGCGTGTCTTTAGCGGTCGATCGCGCAACTTTTAGCAGTTGCTTTACGTCCAACGCCTTAAGGAGCTGTGCCGATCAGTTTCTCTTCCTCCTGAATCGTTCTCTTGCTTTTTTGCAACTGCTGAGTTTGGTCAACCGCTCGTTTAACGCCTAAAACGCCTGCATGTATACCTTGCGCCGCTGGTGGGATCGACACCGGCTCAGAATTATCTTAACAAGCATGGCTGTTGGCTC
This sequence comes from Candidatus Sericytochromatia bacterium, assembly GCA_036703925.1. GTDB lineage: Bacteria > Cyanobacteriota > Cyanobacteriia > Leptolyngbyales > Leptolyngbyaceae > Stenomitos. The sequence continues at coordinate 1,553 of DATNQS010000387.1, read as the reverse complement.
TGCTTTGATCCTGCGGCAGACGCAGGCAACGCCTTTATTTGAGGGTTATCAACTGCTCACTCGTGCCTTTCAGCCTAACGTTGCCCAGCAAAAGCTACTTGAAAATGCTCAATTCCAGGAATTGCAGCAGCGGCTTACGGAACTCGAAAGCCAGAATCAGCGGTTACGTGAGCTGGTAGGCTACGTTTCGGAAACTAAAAAAGCTGGCATTACCGCTCCCGTTGTTGGACGGAGTGCAGACCACTGGTGGCAGCAGCTTATTTTGGGTCGAGGCAGTAGCGACAACGTGAGAGTGGGCTACATTGTCATGGCTCCGGGTGGTGTGGTCGGTCGCGTGACCAGCGTGACACCCAACACTAGCCGCGTTTTGCTTTTGAGTGATCCATCCAGTCGCATTGGGGTAACCATTAGCCGTAGCCGCTTTATGGGCTATATGCGTGGGCAGTCAACGAGCCATGCTGTCATGGAATTTTTTGATAAAGTGCCTGATGTCCGGCGGGGCGATGTTGTTTCTACCTCATCCTTGAGCCAACTGTTTCCTGCGGGTATGCCAGTGGGGCGGGTAGAGTCGGTAAACCTTAACAAAAGTCCTGCTCCAGAAGCCACGATCGAGCTTTCTGCCCCTGTCAGCTTTTTGGAATGGGCGGTAGTGTATCCCCATGACCAGGACCCTGCTTCGGCTGAGGCACCAGGTCAAAAGCCTGTCCCCCAACCTGTGCCATGAAAAGCGATTCTTTCGTAGGTACCTGGCAAAACCAGCCCCTGCAACGGCTTGTTGTGAATGCCACGGTGACGATCGGTTCCCTGCTTTTGTGCTTGCTGCTTTTGCCGACCCGCTTACCTGGCATGGAGCTGGCGGGCATTGGACCGAATTGGCTCCTCATCTGGGTGGTTGCCTGGAGTGTGAATCGAACGATGTTTCAGGGAGCGCTGGCAGGGCTAGTACTGGGCTTAATCCAGGATGGTATGACGGCTCCTACACCAACACATACCTTAAGCTTGATGGCGGTTGGTGTCCTGACGGCACGTTTGCGCAAGGGTCGCTACATCCAGGAGGACTTTATTTCGGTAGCGCTGATTGCCTTTGGTACAGCAGTCATTGCCGAAACTGTAATGGCAATTCAGTATAGCTTTCAAGCTGAGCGCTCTCTGGTAGAAATTTGGAACTATCATCAGCTGATTGCCCTGAGTTCCGCTATTCTCAGCAGCCTGTGGGCACCTGTTGTTTACTTTCCGCTGAATCGCTGGTGGCAGTGGGTCGAGAACCTGGAGCAATAGTAGTGGTTAGGGTTTAACTTAGCTCCCGCTTTTAGTCATCCAGGCAGAGTGGATGATGACTCTCTCTTCTTGCTGCTAAACGGTAGAATGCTCTGCAAGTTGAAACGTTCCCCGATGAGAGACGCTTTCTTGCGGCCTGACTAGCACCTTAAAATAAAGAAAGTACGGTAAGGATGGTTGGGGATGAATTTAATCTGGACACGCTTTTTGCGATCGGCGTATCGAAGTGAACCAATCACTAGCTTTGTAATCACCGCTGGAGTTGTTGAAGCTGC
>DATNQS010000386.1:0-3637 GCA_036703925.1 Candidatus Sericytochromatia bacterium | reverse complement strand
ACAATCGTCACCGCGCCAGCCATTCAAGTGTTAGAGCTAACCCGAAAGCAACGGGAGCGACAGGGCAACAGCAGGGGACAATTCTTGCCATCCCCAACACCTAACCAACAATCGGCACCCAGCACTCTCATCGTCGGTAATCCCACCATGCCATCGGTTTCTACTGCACCAGGAGAACCGCCAGAGCCGCTGCCGCCCTTACCAGAATCAGAAAAGGAAGCGATCGCGATCGCTCAACTGCTAGGCACTCAAGCGCTTACAGGCAACCAGGCAACCAAGGTCAGCGTCCTCAAAAAACTGCCAGCAGCACGATTAGTACACTTTGCCACACATGGACTCTTGGAGTACGGTAGCCAAAGTGCCTCCCTGGAGGGTCTAGGAGTACCAGGCGCGATCGCCCTTGCACCATCTAACGCTGATGATGGCTTACTCACAACCAGTGAAGTACTGAACCTACGCTTAACGGCTGACCTGGTCACGCTGAGCGCCTGTGATACTGGACAGGGACGAATTACCGGCGATGGAGTGATTGGGCTATCGCGTGCCTTTATTGCAGCGGGTGTTCCCAGCGTAATTGTTTCCCTGTGGGCAGTACCCGATGCCGCGACCGCTAAACTGATGACCACCTTCTACCAAACGCTGCAACAGCAACCCGACAAAGCTCAGGCGCTGCGACAGGCAATGCTCATCACTATAAAAGACTATCCTGACCCAGTTGACTGGGCTGCTTTTACACTCATTGGCGAAGCAGGGTGAATAGGAGCGGTCAAACGCGCCTGATTAGAGTGATTTTCTGATACAGCCGCGATCGCTAAACCGATCGCCCCCTTGTGCTATTCGCTCTCCCCAGCTCGATATGATCAAGCGTGGCAGTACCACCGCATAGTCAGGAGGCTTGCAAGTAGAAAATATTGCCACTGAGGTAGTCTCACTTCCCGCAGGGTACAGGGAGGACGACGCTATTTAGATTAATGTTAGAGAAACTTAAACCCCGTTGTTGTCTTCGCTTGGCAACCCAACCTTTGCTTTCCTTGCCCACCGAATAAACTGTAGGCACAGCGCAAGCAAAGCGGCAGCCACGCGATCGATCGCACTACTGGAGCACAATCATTATGTCCCGCCGAAAGTCCTCTTTCTCCGATCTTCAACAACCGGCACGGCAGGCAGCCGCCCAGCCCTGGGTTGAACAACTGGCACGATGCGGTTATGCCGCTAAAGGCTTTGTTTACTTGATTGTTGGGCTCTTGGCAGCACAGGCAGCCTTTACAACCGGGGGTAAAACAACCGATACGAGCGGAGCCTTAGAAACCATCGTCGGCCAGCCTTTTGGGAAATTTCTACTGGCTTTAGTGGCGATTGGCTTGCTAGGTTATGCTCTCTGGCGCGTTGTCCAAACCGTTTTTGATCCGGAACATGCTGGTGAGGCAATGAAGGCAAAGCAGATTGTGCAGCGTGTTGGCTATGCGTTTAGCGCCAGCGCCTATATTGGGTTGGCGTTGACGGCAGTCAAGCTCATCATGGGTACTGAAACTGGTAATAGTAATGGTACTCAAGATTGGACTGCCCGCTTACTCGCTCAACCCTGGGGGCAAGGGTTAGTCTGTTTAGGGGGGCTAGTGGTGATTGGGGTAGGGCTTTCGTACCTTTATCAAGCCTATAAAGCTGATTTTCAACGTCATTTTCAACGCCATCAAATGAGTGAGACAGAACGCAAATGGGCGAAATGGCTGGGGCAATTTGGGATTGCAGCACGCGGCATTGTGTTTGGCATCATTGGGCTCTTTTTCATTCTTGCTGCTTTGCAGAACAACGCCAACAAAGCGATCGGGTTAGGCGGCGCCTTAGCGGCGTTAGCACAGCAACCCTATGGTGCCTGGTTGTTAGGCATCGTTGCTCTGGGGTTGATCGCTTACAGCTTTTACTCGTTGATTGAAGCGCGCTATCGGCGCATTGTCCAACCACAATAAGCTCTACTACTGTCAGCAGACGCGATCATGTAGCACAGAGGGAAGGTCGCTCAGATGCTCATCTGGGTGACCTCAATTTTGCTTTGTACTCTATAGTCAGCCCCAGCAGGACATGGGCTTTGAGTCGTATTCCGTTGCTACTAAACCCCAACACTTTTGCTATACACATGGTCAACCGCTTGACGCAGTGCGGCGGTGCGGTCGTCCAGAATGTGTTCTGCTGTGATCAAGTCAAACAACCCCAACCGTTCCAAGCGGCTCTGAATCTTCGCGCTGGCTCCGACCAGATAGAGTTGTAGACCTTTATCATGTGCATCCCGAATCGCATTCTCGATCGCCAGCGACGCCGTCACTCCTAGCAGTGGCACATCACTGAGATCCAGCACCAGTGCGTCAGCATCTTGCATTGCATTGTGTTCCCGGGCGATCGCCTTCGACAAGCCAAAAATCATCGGACCACTCAAGTAAAACAACAACACCCGACCCTCACCCTTATCCAAAAGCTGCTTGTCTTCAGTGCTGAGCCGTACATCATCATCCGTATCCGTAATCAGCTTCACTTCTTTAGCTTGCAGGTTGCTCAACCGTTCAATCGTCAGGATGTTGGCAATAAAGACCCCCACACCGACCGCCACAATCAGATCGACAAACACCGTCAGCAGCAACACCCCGTACATAATCAGGGAACCCTTGACGGACACTTTATGCGAACGCTTCAAGAAGCTCCAGTCCAAAATATCTAGCCCCACTTTGAGCGCAATCCCTGCCAGCACTGCCATCGGAATCGGTTGCGTATAGCGAGCCGCACCCAGCACCACCACCAGCAAAAGCAGGGCACGAGCAAGGCCAGACACCGCCGAGGTCGCGCCCGTCTGGATATTGACCACCGTGCCCATCGTGGCACCGGCACCAGGCAAACCACCACAGATGCCCGACACAATATTGCCAATCCCCTGACCAATCAGTTCCTTGTCAGATTTGTGCTCTGTGCGCGTCAGGCTATCCGCAATCACCGCCGTCAGCAAGGTGTCAATGCAACCTAGCAGCCCCAGCATCACGCCATCGACCAGCATGGTCGTCAACTGACCCGCTGTAAACGTTGGCAACTGAAACACCGGCAGACCCATCGGGATTTCGCCCAGATCGCCAATCCGCCGAATGTCTACATTCCCGAAGACGGTGAGGGAAAGGACCGTACCGATAATAAGGGCGACCAACTGCGGCGGCACGAAGCGTTTCAGCTGTTTGGGCATGAAGAAAATGATGGCCAGGGTCACGGCACCCAAGATCACTTCAGGCGGATTGACATTGGCCAACAGTGCAGGAATCGCTGCCACCGTACCCAGCACGCCACCTTTGGGCGGTGCCTGCCCCAAAAACGGTGCAATTTGCAAAATGACTAGAATGACGCCAATCCCCGACATAAAGCCAGAAATGACGCTATAGGGCATGAGCGTAATGTATTTGCCTAACTTAAAAAGGCCAAAGATGATTTGGAACAGTCCCGCCAGCATGACCACGGTAAAAGCCATCGCTAAGCCGTTTTCGGGATTGCTGGCAGTCAGACTGGCGACGATCGCTGTCATCACCACGGTCATGGGTCCGGTCGGTTCTGAAATCAGCGTGGGTGTGCCGCCAAACAGGGCGGCAAAGAAACCCACGCAAACGGC
>DATNQS010000385.1:0-9243 GCA_036703925.1 Candidatus Sericytochromatia bacterium | reverse complement strand
GTACCGCGCGAAACTCCCTTCAGCCTGATCCATCTCCGCAATTTGACGACTCTGGCAGAAGCTGGAGCCCGCATTGTACCTGCCATTCCTGCCTGGTATCACAAGCCGCAGACGATCGAAGATCTGGTTGATTTCGTTGTTGCCCGTGCCCTGGATCAGCTCGATATTGACTGCGTGCCACTGACTCGCTGGGAAGGACACTAAAGCGCTACGAGTAGACAGGCAGCGTTGCCTTCAGTCACAAGCTGTCGGACGGCTTGGGGACATGGCTCACCTGATGCACGTTCTGAGCGAGACTTTTGCCAAAGAGAACTATCAAGATGAGGGCAGCAATCACGCCGATCGCAGCGGTCAAACGCACCGATCGCAAGGTCACTTACGCCAGCGTCAACAGCCAACCAAACAGTGGCATCGCGATCAAACTAGCAAGCAAAGGCCAACAAGCTTCCATACGCCTAAGCGCTTAATGGCAACACGTTAGGCAGTCTTTAGCATCTCGTCAATCATTTTTTGCACAATTTGCAATCCGGTCACTGTCTGCGCTAGAAAACAGCCCAGCACAAGAGTTGCGAACGTGATATGCAACAGTCTTGCCCACTCTTTGCCCTGCTGCATTAATGGCACCAGAGTTGCTGCCAAGGCTGCTAAACAAATGGTACTTAACCCAATCAGCAGATGTGGGCTGACAAACAGCTTGCCATACAAGAGATAAGTTGCACCCATGCCTGCTACCGTGCCAATGACCCAGACGGCTAGCAAAAGCGCACCAAGCTGAAAGTGCCGCTGGTTATACTTCTGCTTAATCATTTGCTTGCGGGTCTCAGCATCAGCGCTACGTGTCTGTCTGGACAAAAGTCCCAGGTAAAGGGCATAAAAGGTGGCAATGAGGGCACCCAGCATAAGAACAGGATGAGTGAACGAAATAACCGCTTTCAAAAGCGGTGAAAAGTCAGTACTGGTCGGCTGTGGAGCAGCCAGGTGCGCCAGTAAGGTTGAGGAGCGACTAAACATAGGTTTTTAGACCGTAAATGCGTGATTACCTAATGGAGTTGGCTACTTAGCCTTTTTGCTCTTGATGCCAATGGCTACTGCGATAGCCAGGTAAAACCATCTCATTGTCAGCAAAACACGGGTGATTCAGAAGATTAAGCGAATTGAGAAAGAGGAATGAAAGTTTTCAGTTTTGAGTTTGTTAAAGCGGGAAGGTGTGAGGTCTAACTAAGGGGCTTTAGATGCTTGACTGCATACACTATTCTGGGTCAGAGTCGGACGATCGCTAGTTGCTGTCAGACGCACAGCGAAAGCCAGCAAAAATCTCGCGGACATAGGGATGATACCAGTTGCGGAACGTACAACGCAGAGATGATGGCTGCGTTGCCCAACTGCCGCCTTTGAGGATTCGATGTTGCCCATCAAAGTATGCCTCAGAGTAGCCGCGATAAGGATAGGCTTCAAAGCCCGTGTAGCGATCGAACCAGGAGTTTGTCCATTCCCATACATTGCCCAGCAGATCGTCGCAGCCAAAGGGACCCGCCCCAGCAGGATAAGCACCAACAGGCGTAGTTTGCCCAACCGCATGATTGCAGTTGCAGTCATGCTCACTGGGTTCTGCTTTACCCCAGGGGTAGGTTTGCCGTTGCTTGACGATCGGGTTCCAGCTTGCTGCTTTTTCCCATTCCGCTTCGGTTGGCAGACGCTTACCCACAAAGCGAGCATAGGCATCAGCTTCATACCAACTCACACCGCAGACCGGATGGTTAGCACAATCAGGAGCATCAGACCAGTAAAGCGGCTGTATAACCTGAGCTAACTGTAACCACGCCCAGCCCTCCTCTGACCACCAGCGCGGCTCTTGATAACCACCGGCTGACATAAATACCTGGTACTGCTTACAGGTGGCAGGAGTGCGATCGATCCAGTAAGTTTCCACATACACCCGATGCACTGGGCGTTCATTATCTAGCGCCTCAATGGATTCATTGCCGCACTCAAAGGAGCCTGCGGGGATGCAGATTTGAGGAGTGGGGAGTGGGGAGTGGGGAGTAGGGAGCGAAAGGGGCAGAGGGGCAGAGGGGGCAGTTTTGAGTTTTGAGTTTTGAGTTTTGAGTTGACGGCTAAGCGCTGACGGCTGACCGCTCTCTTCCGCCCTTTGCCTTTTGCCTTTTGCCTTTTGCCTTTTAATGAGCGCCAGCACGATCGCAATCGTCTCTCCATGCTGGCTTTCATGTTGCAGTAGCCAACGCCAGAGCCGCTCTTGCTCGTCAAGTGGTGCTGTTTCCAAATAGGCAAAAGTAGCATTGCGAACGGTACTTAGATACGCCTGCACTTCGGCAAGGTCGGGCAGATAGACGCGCTCTGCTTTGGGTAGGCTGTCGGCTGCAAAGAGACGACGGTACTGCGGGTATTGGGGTGGCAGCCCGGAAAGGTGCTCCAGCAGCCAAAGGGCTTCTGTATAAGCGATATGCCCAAGGTGCCAGCCGATCGGGCTAAAGTCTGGGTGTGCTTGCTGGCAAAAGGTATCGTAGTCAACGGTTTGAAACAGCGCCAACGTAGCAAGACGACAGGCTTCCATCTGTTGCTTTATTTGCTGGCGGCGGTCTTGTAATGAGTTGGAGCCATGCGATCGCTCTTTAGTGCGATCGTTAGCGACTAAAACAGGATCAGTTAAAACATCGTTGGTGACAACATCAGATTGATCGGCGTTGGATATCGAGGTCATGAGTCACATTAAGAATGCTACGTTCTGGAAAGGCAGTCCAATTGCCAGCAAAAAGCGGTTCGGAGGCAATCAGCACTGCGTCTGGAAAAAGTGGGTCGTCGCGTAACCAGTAGAGCGACGGTGTCGTGGAATGACTTGCAAAGCGCGATGCCACCAGTTGCCGTCCGTCACTAATCACTAAATTGGCAGAAAACTCGGTTTGATACTGCTGTCCCAGGTCGGATAACGTGGTCAAGGTTTTGTGAAAAGCGTCTGCCAACGCCATAGTCGGATTGGCTTCCAGCACACTAATCAACAAAGCGAAGATGTGCTCTGAATCGGTATTACCGTCGATCGACTGATAGGTAGCATCACTAAGGCGCTCACGAATCGGTCGATAGAGCGTCTGCCGAAAGTTGTCAATTGAGCCATTATGAATGCCTAAGATGAGACGATGCTGAAACGGCTGACAATTGCTTAAATCAACTGACTGCCCAGCAGTCGCACTGCGTACAGTGGCAAGCACACAGCCAGACTCAACATACCGACTGAGGCTCGGCAGGTTGCTATCACTCCAGATCGGCACCGTATTTTTGTAGGTGAACGGTTCTGACTCCCGCTGCGGATGATACCAACCCGCGCCAAAACCATCTGCATTCAGCAAGCCAGAAGTCATCTCGCGGGGTTGATAGCTCTGAGAAATAAGAGAATGCTCCGGCTTATAGAGCAGGCGATCGAGCGTAAGCGGTAAGCCTAAGTAACCCAGCAATCGACACATGTAAGAATCGTCTCTTATGAACTAATGTGGCGATCGTAGCGTCTCCACCTCCTTATCCTACTGTCCGAGTCGCTTGGACAGCAGCCATGATTAGCCCTCTACTGTCGCATACGACCAATAATCAGCCTTAGGGCAGAAATGGGGCAATCGTCCTGACCAACGTTTTGTCTACGTGATCACGATCGCGCTTGAAGCTCACGCCTTAGATGTTTAGAGACTTCATCCACGCCCATTCTTTCGCTAACCCTTCTGGAAGCGACACCTGTGGGTCATAGCCCAAAACGTTGCGTGCTTTTGAGACATCCGCAGCCGTATGTCGGGCATCCCCTGTAGCAGGTGCCATCATTTCTCGCTGGAGTGGCTCACCAACAATCGTTTCGATCGTTGCCAAAATTTCCGTCAGTGCCACCCGGCTACCGCCACCAATGTTGAAGACTTCACCGATCGCCCCTGTCGCAGTTGCCGCCGCCAGGTTTGCCGCTACCGCATCACTCACGAACGTAAAATCGCGCGTTTGCTGCCCGTCACCGTAGACCGCGATCGCTTGCTTGGTCAAAACCGCCTTAAAAAACTTGTGAAATGCCATATCAGGGCGCTGTCGTGGACCGTAGACCGTAAAGTAGCGCAAGCCCACAGTGGGTACACCAAAATTGCGATGGTAGAGCAAGCACAGGCGTTCGGCTGCCAGCTTTGTAATCCCGTAGGGTGAGACGGGTTGAGGGCAAATCAGTTCATGGGTCGGCAATGTTTCCGCATCACCATACACAGACGACGAAGAGGCAAAAACGAAGCGTTTTAAGTTTGCGTTTTTTGCCCCCTCTAACAGTACCTGAGTCGCATTAATATTTCGTTCAGTATAGTTGCGAAAGCCACTGCCCCAGCTATCGCGAACTCCGGCTTGCGCGGCTTGATGATAGACCACATCCACATTAGCTAAAAGTGTAGACCAGTCCAACTGCTGCATCTCAGCTTCAACCAGTTGGAAGAACGGGTGCTGGGCTAAATGAGCAATGTTTTTACGCTTCAGCAGCGGATCGTAATAGTCGTCAAAGTGATCAATCCCAATGACACGATCGCCCCGATCGAGCAAGGCATCGACCAGATGAGACCCCACAAAGCCTGCTGCACCTGTAACCACATTAATAGTCATGCTGTCTCAATTAACTTCACACAATCAACCTTTGCTAAAGTTACACCGTGACTGAAGCGTTTAAGCAGTTTTGGCAGTCGATCGCATCTGTTTCCTCAGCCTAAAAACTGTGTCTAGGACTAAAGCTACATTCTTTCTAAGCTTAGAAGTTGTTTGAAAAGGGTCTGGCGGGTAAAACCGCGACTACATAAACAAAGTCCGCCGACGCAGACTACCGAAAGGCAAGGGTTTTACAACCTGCTGCCGCAGTTTATAGCCCGTTGGGCATGGCTGCGCTAGCGTCTCTGTAGCTGCGACTTTAGTCGCCAAGGCTACAAGAATCTGGACTTTTAAAACATCCTCCTAGACTTCTGATTCAAGCTTAATGGCAGTTCTTTGACTCTCAGCATCGTTTGCAACTTGATTGCAATGGTGGCAATCGCTTGGTGCATCACAGTTGGGACAACCCCGAAAAAACCGTTCGATATCTTCTACATCTACTGCTGCCAGCCCATTGGACGCCTTATAGCATTTAATCTCAAAGGCACTCACTTTCAAGGAACCTTTGTGGGTGGCATAGCAATGCCCGCACTTGGGGCTAAGGTCTAGCGCAAGGGTGTGCCAGTCAACGGTTGCAAGGAGCTTTTCCGAAAGTTTGATCATGAGCAATTGCCTTTAGTCACTCGGTTATGAAAGCAGTCATTGTGATCGCAACCGTTGCTTGACAGCATCGACTCAACTTCCAGAAGCAGGGTCCTAACCGTTTAGAGCAGACTCTAAGAAACCCTTCACCGATCGTCAAGAGGGAAAACGCAACGCTGCTTAGACTCATCATAGTGGTCATCGTTAAAAGCGATTTTTTGTTATGGAAGACTAGGGCGCACGATCAGAGCCGTGGCGGAACTTACCAACTTAGCTCAAAACAGTCAAGTAGCTAGCGTCTGCTTTTTGACATCCAGCCTCAAGGGGGATGGCATTAGCCAGAAAGACGGCTAAAGTGCATTCACGTGTGTTGCTGCAAACATAGATGGTACATAACGATGCATATCCGATGGTAGGTGCAGGTTCAGCAATCTCCACTCTATTTAAGTCGGCTATCCATCTAGACAGAATGTAAAGTTTCCATTAGATTTTTGACTAAAGCCTTAGCAATGTGTCCTCTTTTGCATCTGAATCTAACGTGCCGTTTACGTCTTTGCTTAGAAACGCTTACTGAGGGCGACCTAGCACTCATTTAGAATCACTTTTCAGGAGATCTTCAATATGCGGATTGCTCAAATTGCACCTCTTTGGGAGCGCGTACCGCCCCCTACTTACGGTGGCACCGAACTGGTTGCGGCACTTTTAACGGACGAGCTAGTGCGGCGCGGTCATGAAGTGACTCTGTTTGCCTCCGGTGATTCTCAGACCATTGCCAGACTAGAGTCAGTACATCCTCGTGCCCTTCGTCTGGATGACAGTGTGAGAGAGTATGGCATTTACGAAATGCTGCAACTGAGCACAGTCTACGATCGCGCCAGCGAATTTGATGTCATTCATTCCCACATGGGCTGTTCGGCATTGTCTTATGCAAAGTTGGTAAAAACGCCGACGGTGCATACGCTGCATGGTATTTTCACCCCAGATAACGAGCGGATGTTCACCCATGCGAAACAACAGCCGTTTGTCAGCATTTCGGAGTCTCAGCGTGAGCCCAGACTAGGACTTAACTGTGTAGCAACGGTCTACAACGGCATTAATACCGATAGCTACAACTTTCATCCGCAGCCCAGCGACCCACCCTATCTGGTCTTTTTAGGACGGCTGTCACCAGAAAAAGGCACTCACTTGGCGATCGAGATTGCCCAGCGCACCGGCTGGCACTTGAAGCTTGCAGGCAAAATTGATCCAGTGGATGTGGAGTATTACGAAACTGTCTTGAAGCCGCACATTGACGGCAAGCAAATTGAGTATCTTGGTGAGGCAAACCACCAGCAGAAGAATGTGCTGCTTGGCAATGCGTTTGCGACCTTGTTCCCCATTACCTGGCGCGAACCCTTTGGCTTGGTGATGGTGGAGTCAATGGCAGCAGGCACACCCGTCATTGCAATGAATCTTGGTTCGGCAGCGGAACTGATCGTGCATGGTAAGACTGGTTTCCTGTGTCACAGCATTGATGAATGTGTGTCTGCCCTCGATCGAGTCCCAACGATCGATCGTCGCGTCTGCCGTGAGCACGTGGTTAGCAACTTCAGCGTCAAGCGTATGGTCGATGGGTACGAAGCGGTTTATCAGCAACTTGTCAATGAACGTTTTGCCCAAAATGGGCAGTCTCGCAGTGCAGCGAGTATTGCCAGCAAACGTAGTTAGTCATTGGGTGGAGGCGCGAGTCTCCACCTTTTTTATGAGGTTATGAGGAGAAGTTATAGTCAGCTACAGCTCAAAACCCGGTGCATCAGTGCTCACGGCGACAAGTCAACCCTATGTTGCGGCTCGCATGATTGTACCGCCGATTCGAGTCTAGAAAAACTTTAGTTGGTCAAGTGCGGCGGTGCATTTGAGTGATCTCTATCGGCGCTTGTTAGCCCAATCCATTTCCAGCATGTTGTTCTTTGGTGCGGCGACCTCGACTCAACCGGAAAGAAGCGAAATGTCACCCATTTTGAAGGAAGCAGCGCTTGCGATCGGGTTAACCAAAGAGCGCGTAATCGACGCTGAGAAGGTTGTTGAGCGTTGCTGATTGAAGGTATGAATTCGTAGCGGTCTTGTAGGGCATTGCCCTGCAAGCAGACTTGCTAAAGATTCAAGGCGTGTTCTTGCAACACTTCCAGCGGTACGGCGTTCAGTGCCGCTTCATGCGTCGCTTCAAGGACGATCGGGGGCGCAGCACCCGCATCCAGCGCTTCTTTCCAGCGCGAAACGCACAAACACCATTTGTTACCAGGCTTCAAGCCAGGAAAATTGTATGACGGGACGGGGGTACTCAAATCATTGCCCCTGGCTTTTGTAAAGGCGAGAAACTCTTCAGTAACTTGGGCGCAAACTACGTGAGTACCAAGGTCTTGAGGACCTGTTTCGCATACGCCATTACGAAAGAAACCTGTTACTGGGTCTGTGCAGCAAAGCTCAAGTTTTTCGCCAAGCACATTTTTCGCGTTTGTCATGATCTTCGCTCCGGATGTGATTCCAACTTCTTTGCAGCCCTCAAAAAACGTATTAGCAGGTGCTACTTTTTCTTCTTGCCTTTTTCTTTTTTCGTCTTTTCCTGAGCGCTTTTACCATCTAAGAACCCATCAACTTTGTTGTTGAGACCATACACTTCGCGGCTGCCTGCAAGCGTCACCAACGTTACTTCTTTTTCATCACCTGGTTCAAAACGAACCGCCGTACCAGCGGGAATATCCAAACGCATGCTACGAGCTTGGTCGCGATCGAACCTCAGCGCTGCATTAACCTCATAAAAGTGGAAGTGAGAGCCGATTTGAATGGGGCGATCGCCCGTATTTGCCACACTTAGCGTCACTGTTGCACGACCGACATTTAACTCAATCTCACCATCTTCAATAAACAATTCACCTGGAATCATAGTTACTCCGTAAGTCGATTTTTAGCGAGCGATCAACGGATGGGATCATGCACAGTTACAAGCTTCGTACCATCAGGAAAGGTAGCTTCAACCTGTACTTCGTGAATCATTTCAGGTATACCTTCCATCACATCACTGCGCGTTAGCAACGTGGTACCGTGGCTCATCAACTCAGAGACCGTACGTCCATCACGTGCGCCTTCTAGAATAGCGGCTGAAATGTAAGCGATCGCTTCAGGATAATTGAGCTTTACCCCACGATCTTTGCGTCGTTCTGCTAGTAAGGCAGCCGTAAAAAGCAATAATTTATCTTTTTCTTGTGGCGTTAGTTGCATCGTTCAATCCTCACCATTGATTCTTCTTTACGGCACGCCCCAAACTCTTGGTACGCAACCAGAGCGACCCAAGAATGATAAGCGGATTAGCCGCCAAACTTCAACAAACCACCGACGAACGTCGGCAGTCGAGTGCCCTCGGTAGCGGCACAGTAAGCCCGACTGCAATCGAGTCACACCGCTTTCACCCGCTCCTGTCCAGAGCGATCGTGCCTTCTCTACTAATGCTGTATCCACTGGCTGCCCCACAAAGGCAAAACTACCCACCACCGGGCAACCTGCCAAGCCATGATTACCATAAAACGAGACCTTACTGCCAGGAAGCCATTGACGATCGATCCATAAGGGACGACCCTCCTGCCAGATTTCGGTCTGCGATCGCCAATCGCCCTCCAAAAACTGCTCGTTTCTGGCGCTGCGTCCAAACCGGGTCATCTCCCAACCTAGCCAGGTCGCACCGGGAGCCAGTTCAATCCGCATTGCCTGACGATACCTCGCCTGGTCAAAGACGATCGTTTCCTGCGGTAGCCATTCCAGGCAGGCTCCAGCCGCTACATTGACATGGGTTGTTTGGTTCGCCTCTAACCCATTAGTGCGATAGATTTTGCCCGCCGAAGCCGTTGTAATGAGCGCGTTTGCCTGCGGTTGCAGTTGAATATCAAGCGTAAGGCGATCGCCGCCCACAATACCGCCTGCCGTATGCAAAATAACGCTATGGCAAACCGCTTTACCTTCGGG
>DATNQS010000384.1:0-4560 GCA_036703925.1 Candidatus Sericytochromatia bacterium | reverse complement strand
GGCGTGGGTAGACTATGCCAAAGCGCATAATTCGATCATTTTCTTTGATGCAGCTTACGAAGCCTTCATCACCGAGCCGGAACTTCCCCATTCTATCTATGAGATTGAAGGGGCACGAGATTGTGCGATCGAGTTTCGCTCATTTTCCAAGAATGCAGACTTTACCGGAACCCGTTGTGCATTAACAGTTGTACCAAAAACACTCACCGCAAAAGCTGCCGATGGTTCGGATGTGGAACTGTGGAAACTGTGGAATCGCCGCCAGTCCACCAAGTTCAACGGCGTATCCTACATCGTCCAACGTGGGGCCGAAGCCGTTTATACAGAAGCAGGACGGGCGCAAATTAAGTCGCTGGTGAACTTCTACATGGAGAACGCTACCATTATCCGCGAACAACTGACTGCGGCGGGAATCAATGTTTACGGTGGCGTCAATGCGCCCTATGTTTGGCTGCAAACGCCCAATAGTCTCTCCAGTTGGGACTTCTTTGACAAGCTGCTGCACGCTTGCAACGTAGTAGGCACACCTGGTTCGGGTTTCGGCGCGGCGGGTGAAGGCTACTTCCGCCTTTCGGCATTCAACAGCCGTGAGAATGTGGAAGAGGCTATGAAACGCATTACGGAGACGTTTAAGCAGTAAAACTGTTAAACATCCATTGGTAGTTGAAGGGCTGCAAACTGAAACAACTGTGGCAGCATTAACGTACGTGTTTAGGCGATCGCTACCAGTGACGCTAGTCTTTGGAATCATTCTCTCAAGCAACTCGATCAAACAACGCTCGATCGTAGTTGAATTGATGATGGTGACAGCACTTTAGTCATGCGATCGTCCAGGGGGCAAAAAATGGCTCTTTGCTTACGCTACCAGGAGCGCAAACGATCGCCGCTTTAACCGTCAATTGTCAGAGTTCTTCTCGGCAATGGTTTTTAGGCATTGGTTCTATCTCACCCCTGCTTACAGGACAGTATGCGCTCTTCCCCTCCAGCCACCTCCAGCCGTCCTGCTCATGGTTGTGTCCCTGCCACGGCTATCATCTGGGGCTGCTCGACGGGTATGTTAGCCATCAATCTGCTGCTCTCAACCAGTGCCCAGAGTGAGATGGCGATCGCGATCGCGATTGTGATAGCGGCGGCAATGAGTACGATGACGGTCTGGCTGTCCACACGCAACGCTGTTGTCACGCAGGCTGAGGCTAAGGACGAAGGCTAAGGTCTCGGCTTGGCGCTAGCTCTCTGAGTGTTCAGCCGCGATCGCCGCATCGATTTCTTCGGTGTTCTGAGCATAGTAGGTGTGGACTGCTTTCAAGTCGTCTCGGGTCAACTGTGGGTAGTCACTCAGTAAATTTGCATCAGAGCAGCCCTGAGCGCGCAAGGCGACCACTTGCCACACGGGAATTTGCGTCCGACCAATACAGGCGGCTCCATTACAGATGCCAGGTGTTTTTCTAATTTTTGCCGTTGCCATGTCTCATCCCAAGGGTCTTATACTTTTTATCAGTGCTTAATGAGGCTGAACGCTACTTCACGAGTAGCATCCACCTTGCTGCTGTCGCGCCAGCTTCATTGCGCTAATCATGTTTTAGCGTTACTTTGCTGTGAGTGGTGGCTGCCAGATGTGATGGTCTCCAGCATAAACCTATGCAAATATTCTATCTAAAAACAGCTTGCACCCCGGTTGATCGACCTCAGATTGCTTCACTTTGTACTACTTCGAGAGCCAATTGTCAGTACGATCGACACTGCTGAACTGCCGCACTGCAACGCTGTTACAGCTAAGGGAAACTGTCATACAGAGCAACATCTGTAAAGGTGTACTAGTGACGTTGGGCTAAACTTTGGACAGCTTGTTGCTTAGAAAGGGTTACTACAGAGGCAATTTGACCCAGTTTCAAAGGCTGGCAGCCTGAGGCTCTCATGGTCGTTCCGCTCCCTTTGGCAGAAGGGCAGGTGCACCCTTCACCGAAATAAACGGCACATTGTCTCTACGATTGGCAGAGTTAAGGGTAAAGTTAATCCTTCTGGGTGGGCGAGATAGTCATACACTAATTTTGCACCAATAAAAGAGGTTGCCCTGTGGAGACGATGAGCGGAAGCAAGATACCTGAACTATTAGAAATCTATGAGACAGAGCTGCTGACGGAGTGGCATCAAGAGCTAGTAGCGACCAACGCTCGGAGGAGTTTAATCAAAGACGCAGAGCTACAGGAAGAGTGTCGTGAGTTTCTTCGGCTGCTTCGCACTGCGGTTCAGCAGGGTAATTTGGCTAATCTCAAGGCACCAGAATGGCAAGAGGTTCGAGAGATGCTGACGAGCGTTTCGCGATCGCGATCGCACAAGGGCTTTACGCCATCTGAAACAGCTTCGTTTGTCTTTTCGTTCAAACAACCTCTCTTTAACCGCCTACAGCAGCATTTAAAGGATTCTGCTGAACTCAGCGACGCGATCTGGCAAGCCACAACCTTGCTCGATCGGCTGGGGCTGCTGACGGTAGAAGCGTATCAGAAGGCGCGGGAGGAAGTGATTCTGCGGCAGCAGGAAGAGTTAATGGAACTGTCTACGCCAGTGGTCAAGCTGTGGGAAGGTATTTTGGCACTGCCGATTATTGGCACCCTGGATAGCGCCCGCACTCAGGTTGTGATGGAGTCGTTATTGCAGAAGATTGTTGAAACTGGGTCAGAAGTTGCCATTATTGACATTACTGGCGTCCCGACGGTCGATACCCTGACCGCTCAACATCTCCTTAAGACGGTGACAGCCGCTCGTTTGATGGGAGCAGACTGTATTATTAGCGGCATTCGACCGCAAATTGCCCAAACGATCGTGTATCTCGGTATCGATTTAACGGGCGTGATTACGAAGGCAACGTTAGCCGATGCCTTGTTGATGGCACTTAAGCGAGTGGGCGCAACCATCACTCGTTCGCAACCCAAATAGGTGAGAGGAGAAACGGATGGAACGCATTCCCATACTGCAAATGGGCCATTTCTTGCTTGTCACCATTCAGGTCGATATGCATGATCAGCTTGCTATGACCTTACAGGATGACCTGACCAATCGCATTACCCAAACTTACGCTCATGGTGTCTTGATTGATATTTCTGCGTTAGAAATCGTTGATTCTTTTATCGGTAGGATTTTAGGCAACATTGCCAAAATGGCGCGGGTGCTGGGTTCTGAGACGGTTGTCGTTGGTATGCAGCCCGCTGTAGCGATTACGCTGGTAGAACTGGGGTTGTCGCTAACGGGCATTCGCACTGCGTTAAACGTGGAAAAGGGCATGGCACTATTGCGATCGTCGCTCGGTGACAACGTAATGCAAGTCAATGCTACTACAGGTGGTGCAGAGGGCGATGGACAAGCCTGAAACAATGAGCATCCAGTCGTCCGGAGACGTCGTTTTAGTGCGGCAAGCCGTGCGCCATTTCGCTGTGGCGATCGGCTTTGGCTTAGTAGACCAAACTAAAATCGTGACAGCCGCCAGTGAGTTAGCCCGCAATACCCTGGATTATGGCGGTGGCGGCACCGTGATGCTGGAAACGCTTCAGGTAGGGGGGCGGCAAGGTCTCAGGCTCATCTTTGAAGATCAAGGTCCGGGCATTCCTGATATTGAGATGGCACTAAAGGACGGCTTTACGACCGGTAGAGGGCTGGGGATGGGGTTAAGCGGTGCCAAACGACTCGCTAGCGAATTTGAGATCGAGTCCACTGTAGGAAAGGGCACGCGGATCACGATCGTACGCTGGAAGTAAAAGCGAGATGGTAATACAGAGATGCAGCGACAGAGGGATGAAGCGAGGAAGAGACTCGGTTTAAGATTGCAAGAGCAGTTTGAGCCATTGAGTTTTCTGAGGAATGAGTGATGACCCAAGCATGAAAGAATCGATTGCCATTCCCATTGTTGAATCCAGTCAGGCAGGGGAAGCACGACGGGTCGCGCTGGCGTTGGCAGGTCGCCTCGGTTTTAACGAAGTGGAGCGAGGCAAGGTGGGCATTGTTGTCACCGAGCTTGCGAACAATCTGGTGCAGCATGCTAGCGGCGGTGTAGTGTTACTGCGTGCACTCGAGCAATATCCCACGCTGGGCATTGAGGTCTTAGCACTGGATCAAGGACGGGGGATGCTTGATGTCGATGAGTGCCTGAAAGATGGCTTTTCCACTGGCGGCACCTCAGGCAATGGGCTAGGTGCTATTCATCGCCTCTCTAGCTTCTTGGAAATTTACTCCCCTCCGGCGAAGGGAACCGCGATCTTGGCGCATCTTTGGTCAGACTCAAAATACCATCCACCTGAAAACACTCTGGAAGTCGGTGGTGTGTGCTTACCAAAGTTAGGAGAGACGGTTTCGGGCGATATCTGGACCTGTCAGGAAGAAACTCATCGTTGCCTGCTGCTAGTGGTAGACGGACTGGGGCATGGACCTGCTGCTGCCAGCGCTGCCTCAGCAGCCTTGAGAGCCTTTCAAGAGCATCACCATCGATCGCCGCATGCCATCATCGAAGCCACCCACACTGCTTTACGAAGCACTCGCGGGGCTGCACTAGCGATCGCCGAAATTGACTTT
>DATNQS010000383.1:0-5962 GCA_036703925.1 Candidatus Sericytochromatia bacterium | reverse complement strand
ACCCAGAGCGGAGCCAAGGCAATCCACGCTAGCGGAAAAAGATTCAGCGGTGCAGGAGCTAGCCCCATCAAAATACCGCTGCCAAAGGCGATCGCCACAGAGAGTAGTTGGGTAGGGCGAGAGGGGCGATCGTTCCGTAATGTGTACCACCGTTTAATCATGGTTCAGCCAGTTTCATTTGCCGTAAACCCACCCTACACCTGTCCTGACTGAGCTAATGCAGGTAATGATCGATCGCCAGTCTCATCCCACCTCCCAAACGACCGACTAAGGGCATAATCTCATTCGGTGAGGCAATTCTTCAGGATTAATGCCCTAGAATAGAAAAGCTGTAAAAATAAATCCACTGCAATGGCTGTTCCTAAGAAGAAAACCTCTAACTCCAAGCGCGACAAACGCAAAGCTACCTGGAAGCGTAAGGCGACCCTGCAAGCTCAAAAAGCGCTCTCAATGGGCAAATCAATCCTGACTGGGCGTGCCGAAGGCTTTATCTACCCACAAGCTGACGCTGAAGACGAAGAAGAGTCGTAATACAAAATCGTCATTAATCTAATTCGCCATGCTGGGAAAGTTTTTTCAAAAACCCCCTCCAGAGCTACAAGACCGTGTGCCTCCTGGTCAGCATCTTGCTAAAGGCTTTCCAGTCTTGACGTATGGCGATACGCCAATTGTCGATCGTAGCAATTGGCAACTGCGCGTCTGGGGGCTTGCGACGGCAATCACCTTTAGCTGGGACGATATCATGGCGATGCCACAAAGCAGCTTCACTGCTGACTTTCACTGCGTCACCACCTGGTCAAAGCTAGATGTGCAGTGGTCAGGCGTAAAGGTCACTGACTTGATGCGCCAGATCGAGCTTGATCCGAAAGCAGTGCATCTTATGGAGCATTGCTATGGTGGCTATACAACCAACCTGGCGATCGACGATTTCCTGCAGGAGGAAAACTTCTTCGCGCATACGCTTTTTGGTGAATCGCTTCCGGCAGAACATGGTGGACCCTTACGTCTAGTCGTGCCCCATCTCTACGCCTGGAAAAGCGCTAAATGGCTCAACGGGTTAGAATTTCTTGACCACGAAGCGTTGGGCTTTTGGGAACGGAACGGCTACCACCGTCGTGGCGAACCCTTTGCCGAAGAGCGCTATAGCAATTAGCTGTTCTTCGGCGCTTAGGCTTGTAGGTGCAATCAAACTAAATGCTTTTGTAGGATTTTGACAGCCTATTTAGCCTTCTATAGAAAGTGGGCTATAGGAGAAGCATGGTGTCATGCATCGCTTTTCAGAATCAATGTGTGAGCGTTCTTGCCTAACGAGTTGGAACAAGGGTGAGCGCCATTTTTCCTATGTAAAATTGAAAGTTAAGCACTTTAACGCGCAACCCAATTGAGTTCTTCTTTAATTTCTCAAGTTAGCTTGATGCCTTGCTGATAGTGAGCATTAACCTGATGCTCACTATCAAGTTGGATGGAAAGCGATGTTTTAGCCGCTAACATCAATCACTACGAACTAAAAACTGTTTTTATGCTTGCACTGGCAGACGCACTGTAAAGACGCTGCCTTTACCAACTTCTGATTGCACATTAATTTGACCCTGGTGTGCCTCAACAATTTGGCGTGAGAGATGAAGTCCTAGACCACTGCCCGAACGTCGATGGCTACCAGTAATAAAGCTTTCAAACAGCTTGGGCTGATCCGCGATTGGTATTCCAGGACCAGTATCTTTGATCTCTAAGACGATCGCCTCCCCTTTCTGCTCCTCCATTGGTTGCCTAGTGAGCCGCACTACAACCGAGCCTGCATCCGTAAACTTAATGGCGTTGCCAAGCAGATTGGTAATCACCCGTCGTAGCTCAAGGCGATCGCCCAGAATAGTCCCCGCAGGCTGAGTATGCTCAGGATCAACCTCGAGTACCAGCGCCAATTTTTTCTCGGCGGCGAGGGGCTGCAATTCAGCAATCACAGCTTGCACCAGTTCTAGCAGATCGACCGACGTAAAGTTTAGTGTTTTGCGACCCGCTTCATAGCGATAAACCTCCAGCAGCAAATTCACCATTGTCAACAAATTTTGGTTGCTGCGAATCATCGTGCCAAGCGCCTCACCCATTGTGGGCGGCACTTCACCCAATGCGCCCTCCTGAAACAGGTTCAACATACGATCGGCAGCAACCAGCGGTGTTCGCAAATCATGTGTTAGGCGGGAGACAAAATCTTCGCGTTGACGAGCAATTAAATCACGCTCATCAACACTGTGCTTCAGACGCAGCAGCGATCGTACTCGTGCTACTAGCTCATCTAGCTCAATCGGTTTACGAATAAACTCATCAGCACCAATATCCAAGCCACGTGCAACGCTAGGCTGACCGTGAGCCGTAATTAACAAAATTGGCAGAAATGGAAGCGCTGTATTTTGGCGAATGCGTCGTGTCACCTCATACCCGTCCATGCCTGGCATCATGACATCCAGCAGCAGCAAATCGGGTGGAGAGTTTTCAATGTAGCTCAGAGCATCGCTGCCATTATAAGCGATGTCAATATGATACCCCTGCTGCTGTAAGAGTGTCTGAGTCAAAAAGCAGTTATCAGGAATATCATCAACAACCAAGATGCGATCGACTTTTGCGGGTCGCGTCATGAGTAATTGGCTCATATTGCCTGCTCGAAGAGAGGAAATGGACACATCGGTTAAAGGCATTATGTGGCAGTTGACATTGTAGCAGTCGGTAGGTACGCCTTTTATACGGCTACATTGCTGTGTCACTTTATACGCTTGGAGGCGTTAGCGCTTCACTCTTAAGAAGGATCTTAGAGGCACAGCTTGCGTAAGGACGAAGCGAAACAAATAAGTACGATTAAGCAGTAATACACTGTCAGCCGTGCAAAAATCCGGCTAGTATAGATAAGCTGATTTCGCATGAAGCACTCAACAGTCACTTTTAGACTGAGCCGGTTGCCGAATCAAAGCCTCTACTGTGAGGTGGCGCTGACGGAGACAAAAACCTTACGTGATGTAGAGATACAGAGCGATCGTTGCTTAGGGAGAAGCGTTTGCAGAGCGAATTTCCTCTTTTGCTGTCCCCAGTAATATTGCCAGCCACACCGATCCAGCAAGTTGCTCCGGCGGCTCTGGCGTATTTAGGAGACGCTGTTTACGAACTTTATATCCGCTGTGCTTACCTGACACCGCCCAAACGGCTCCAGGCTTACCACAATCAGGTTGTCGCTCAAGTGCGGGCAGAACGTCAGGCTGACCATCTACGATCGCTCCTACCCTTGCTTACAGAACCGGAGCTAGAAGTCTTGAAACGGGGGCGTAATGCGACAACTGGGCATCCCAAGCGGGTTGCTCTCAACGTCTACCAACAGGCGACCAGTCTGGAAACCTTGATTGGCTATCTTTACCTGACTGACCTACAACGGCTAGCACACTTACTGGCGCAATTAGAACTTGAGCCGCCTGCCTAGCTGCTGACAAGCTTTAACTTTAATCAGGCGACTCCAACCCTTGGGATCGCTCATTCGCTACCCCCCTGCAACATCATGGCTGCTAAACAACATCCTTCCGATCCCCAACCACGCGCCTTACCGACCCGCGCTGCTAAAGCCCGTGTCAAACCAGCAGCGAAGGGGCATCCTCAGCCTGCCAAAGCTGGTAAACCGCGACCAGCGCGAGCAGCAAACGCCGATTTCAACGCTGACAGACCGAAACCAAACCGGGAAGCAAAAACTGATTTCAAATTTGATCGACCACGACGCGATGCAGATCGGTCGACATCAGATCGACCACGACGTGACGTAGAGGCTGGCTTTAAAACGGATAGACCCCGACCATTGCGGGCAGTCGACAGTGACTTCAAAGCAGGTAAACCGCGGCGCAATGAGGGTGCTGACTTTAAAGCTGAGAGACGCTCAGAGCGACCACGACCCGACTCAGAAGCAAGGACGAGTAGCAGGTCGGATCGTCCACGACCATCGCGGGAAGGAAACGGGGAACTGCCAGGACGACGATCAGGAGGGCAGTCACGTTCATCACGCTACGAATCGTCCCGTTCTGCATCGTCCCGCTATGACCAATCTGCGCCACGCTCTCAGCGATCGCTGCCACCCGTCGAAGCAAAGCCATCTGGGACAGACTACGCTCCTGAGAACTCTGTGCCAACATCGTTTGAAGAAGCCGACTTGATCTACGGTCGTCACCCTGTTTTAGCAGCACTTGAAGGGCAGCGATCGCTCAACCGCATCTGGATTACAGCCAAGCTCCGCTACGATCATCGTTTTCACGATTTGCTTGGGCAGGCAAAAGCTAATGGCACCGTCATTGATGAAGTAGAACCGCAGCGGCTCGACCAGCTTACCTTTCGAGCCAACCATCAAGGGGTAGTGGCTCAAGTTGCGCCTCATGCGTACATGGAGTTGTCAGACCTAATCGAGCAAGCAAAAGCAGCATCCGAGCAGCCCGTGCTCATCGTGGCAGACAGTATTACTGATCCCCATAATTTGGGTGCCATCATCCGTACAGCCGAAGCATTAGGTGCACAGGGTCTAGTGATCCCCCAGCGACGTGCGGTTGGAGTCACCTCTACAGTCGTCAAAGTTGCCGCTGGAGCGCTAGAAACCTTCTCAGTGGCACGAGTTGTCAATCTGGGTCGCGCTTTAGAAGAACTGAAAGCCGCAGGCTTCTGGATTTACGGCACAGCTAGCGGCGGTAGTCAGGCGCTGCATACCGTCAAGTTTTCTGGACCAGTGGTGCTGGTAGTAGGCGCAGAGGGCGATGGGTTAAGTATGTTAACTCAGCGTGCGTGCGATAGTCTTGTCTCCATTCCGTTAGGTGGAAACACGCCCAGCTTGAATGCTTCAGTTGCCACAGGTATGGCACTCTATGAAATCTTTCGCCAGCGCTGGTCGAATACGCTGCACATAGATACAGTAGAAAAAGAAATGCGGTTGAAAAAATAAGCTGCAAACGGTACAAAGACCTGTAGGGTGTTAGCCACAGTTCGATTGAAGTGAGGCTCTGGGACACTTGTGTAAACTAGCAGTAGAGAAACAGAGACTTGAATGAATGAGCTTTTGACTAATCTGTTAAATTTGTTCGGGCTAGCCTGGTGGGTTGAAGTGATTACAGAGACACCCAACTGCACCTATTACTTTGGTCCTTTCTTAAGCGCGAAAGATGCTACTGCCGCCCAAAGTGGCTACGTAGAAGATCTGGAGCAGGAAGGTGCCCAAGGTATTAAAGTTGCGCTTAAGCGCTTTAAACCAACGATGCTAACGGTGGCTGATGATTTGGGGGAGAAGCCTAGCCAGGGAACCCTACGCCCACTGCATGGTCAATTCCAATAGGTTCTCTGGCATTATTAGTTCCTTGATGCTTAGTAATTGGCTGCACTTGAGGCCATGGTGTCTTAGGCACTGCTAGATATTAGCGATCGCCTCTGCCAGCAGCCATCCTCCTGACGTATTTATACTCCCCAGCACTTTCACTTGCTGTTTTGGCATTGTAGCTAGAAGCTGTTGATTGACGTGGTGGTCTAAGGTGACAAGCTTTAACACCTGACCTTGAAGCGTGATCGGTGTTGTTACTAGCAACGTGTAAGTTTGTTCACCATTTTTTTGGAAGGTGCCGTAAACTTCGAGTGATGCAGAAGCCCTCGCAGGCACCGATGGTAATGACTGTGGGCGGCTTTCAGAATCGCTTACGGTGCGCCTTGAGCAGTAACCATCCGCGGGATACGCCCCTGGGTGATCGAGATAATAGCGCTGCCAATAGTGCCAGTCGGGGTCGGTAGCAGGCAAGTTCAGTAGAGGGATGACGGCGGCGGGCGCGATCGTGTCACTCAACAGCACCTCTTGCAGCAAGCGGACGTTCAACTCACGGGGCTGACAGTTCTGTTCAACACAAAGCGCTGCCGCCATACCAGCTGCCTGTCCAATCCCCAACACAAGCGGCTGTAAGCGTGTCGCACC
>DATNQS010000382.1:0-1539 GCA_036703925.1 Candidatus Sericytochromatia bacterium | reverse complement strand
GCGCCCAGATTTTTGGTGGGATAGAAGCTAAAGCAGCCGATGTGCCCAATGCCGCCAACCTTTTGCGCTGCCCATTCGGCACCTACAGCCTGAGCGCAATCTTCGATGACAGCAAGATTGTGAGCCTGAGCGATCGCCATCAGCCGGGTCATATCCACTGGTTGCCCAAACAAGTGAACCGGAAGAATTGCTCGCGTCCGTTCTGTAATCGCCGCTTCGACTCGATCGAGATCCAGGTTAAAGGTATGCGCTTCGATATCGACAAAAACAGGTGTGGCACCGATCGCGCTTACAACTTCTGCCGTTGCTATAAACGTAAACGGAGTTGTAATTACCTCGTCGCCCGGTTTGATATCTAACGCTCGCAATGCCAAATACAGTGCATCGGTGCCAGAGTTGCAGGCAATGCTCTCTGAGGTGCCGATATAGTGAGCAAACTGTTGCTCAAACGTTTCAACCGCAGTACCGCCAATGTAATGACCTGACGCAAGCACACCTAGCACTGCTGCATTTACCTCATCGCCAATAACCTTGTACTGCTCGGATAGATCGAACGGGGGAATTTTACTCACTCACTTACACCACACATCACACTCTGTTAATAGAATCAAATTTTGTCCACAAATGGAATCAAATTGCCGCCTTTAGTTCACTGGACTGGATTGAAGCGCTGATTGTTTCAGCCAGAGAGGGAGGAGCAGTAGAGTAAGGGAAGCTTTTTTGAGTTATGAGTTGAAGTTGCTGACTGCTTGTCGGCTGCTGCTTACTTTCTTTTAGCATCCATAACGTTCTAATCTGTCCCCAGGGCGTTATAACCAACAACTCTATTATGGATTCACCGCTACAAATTGTTTGGGCCTTGGGCATGATGGCGATCGCCATTGCTCTCTCAGCCTGGCAACGGCTGGGGTTGGAGTGGAATTTAGCCGTCGCCACCGGACGCACAGTCATGCAGTTGCTGGTTGTCGGCTACGTGTTGGCGGCAGTATTCGCCATTCGAAATCCCTGGGCAGTACTGGGGGTGCTGGGAGTAATGCTAGCGATCGCTACGATCGTGGCTCGTAATCGGATTAGCAAAAAAGTGCCACACCTGCTGCCCCTGGTCGGTGGCTCCATTCTGGTTAGCACGGTTCTGACCCTAGCGTATACGAGCCTACTGGTGATCCGACCGCAAGTCTGGTATGAACCACAGTACGTCATTCCCCTGGCAGGCATTGTGCTGGGTAATGCGATGAATGGTGCCGCGATCGTAGGAGAACGCCTGGTCAGCACCCTAAACAACAGCCAGCTAGAGATTGAAACTCACCTAAGTTTGGGCGCTACACCCCAGCAGGCGATCGCACAATACCGCAAAGATGCCATCAAAGCGGGACTCATTCCGACCGTCAACACCATGATGGTCGTCGGGATTGTTACCCTACCAGGCATTATGACAGGGCAGATTTTAGCCGGAGCCGATCCCCTCTTGGCAGCCACTTACCAGATGCTAGTCATGTTTATGCTGGCGTTTGCTACCCTCACGACAACGCTGCTTGTGAG
>DATNQS010000381.1:0-6128 GCA_036703925.1 Candidatus Sericytochromatia bacterium | reverse complement strand
GCTTTTCTGGTGGGTCGCTATCTGGCACGGGGGTGGGTCAGCAAAACGATTGCAGGGAAGCCAAACTTTGCCGCGATCGATCGAGCGGTTGCCAACGAGGGGTTCAAAATTGTCCTGCTCACCCGTCTTTCGCCCCTTTTTCCGTTCAATTTGCTGAACTACGCCTTTAGCATCACAGGCGTTTCGCTCAACGCTTATGCGCTGGGGTCGATCGGGATGCTGCCTGCCACAGTGCTGTATGTCTACATCGGTTCTCTAGCAGGCGATCTCGCCAGAATTGGAACTGAGCCGACCCATCCGGCAATCCCATGGGCAATTCGTCTCATTGGCTTGATGGCAACACTCGCAGTCACAGTCTACGTGACTCGTGTGGCGCAGAAGGCGTTGGCTGGGAAAGTGGGTGGCTAACGATCGTCCCTACTCAGCAGTGTTGCCGCTCAGAACGTACTGTGGGAAGCGGCACCGACTGCAACGGGGCGATCGCCTAACGCGGCTTGCCCCAATGACGATACCAGTAAACAAGACGATCGGGAGAAACGCCCAACCAATAGCCAAGAATAATCAATTGGTTAATCAGCGTGGTGCGGCAAACGCCTAGTTTTTGCCAACGCCGACCCGACGTTAAAACAGCGGCAGGAGCGATCGCAATTTTTCCCCACCGCTTCAACGTTTGCATCATGACAAAATCTTCCATAATGGGCAGCTCTGGAAAGCCACCGATCGCGTGAAAAACAGCCGCCTTCAGAAAAATCGCTTGATCGCCATACGGCATTTGAAACCAGTGCGATCGCACTTTTACGCCCCCTTCCACGACCCGCAACCAGGGATTTGCTCCATCAATCTTCAGGTCAAATGCCCCTGCGACGACGTACCGCTTTAGCAGCGTTTGTTGCACCAGTACATCAAATTCTTGGGGAAGCTCTGTATCGGCATGCAAAAAAAGTAAGATGCTACCGTTCGCCGCCGCTGCACCAACGTTCATTTGATGCGAACGCCCTCCAGTCGAGACAAGCACCTTAGCGCCCAAAGCGGCGGCGACTTCAACCGTAGAATCCCGACTGCCACCATCAACCACGATCGCTTCTACATTAGCCACCGCCTGAACGATTTTTAAGGTGCGCGGTATGTTTTCAGCTTCGTTCAACGTTGGGATAATCACTGAAAGCTGCTGATTGGCAAGAGAAAAGCCCATCCTGTCTTGCCAAAAGGACACTAGCCCCTCACCTGGCTAAGCCGTACCTGTTCCTGTAGTTGTTCCTGAGTGCGGGCAGGCTCCTGACAGCTAAGACCCTGGCAAACGAAGCCAACGGCACCAGCGGGCAAGTCAGACTCCAGCTTGCAAACCGCCGTAGGCAGGTATTGCAGAGAGAGAGAGGCAAGCTGTTCTGCGGTCGTACGGATCAGAACATGGTTGTGGAACCAGTCGAGTGCTGCAAAAAGGCTGGGACATGCCTGAGGCGATCGCTCCAGCACACTACCAAACGCTTGCAAGGTTTGCTCTGCCTTATCGAGATAGCTCAAATCTTCAGTAAACAGCGACAAACGGACTAGATTTGCTACCGCGATACCATTTGCAGACGGTGTAGCATGGTCGATGTAGCTCCGTTCTCGCAGCAGCAGGCTATCGCTGGCAGCCGTGTTGTAGTAGCCACCTAGCTCAAGGCTCCAGAGACATTCGTCAAATTCTGCTTGCAGTGCAACCGCGCGATCGAGCCAGAAGGTGTGCGGAGTAGGGAGTGAGGTAGGCGGCTCTCCGTCCACTGATCCCTGAACGCTTGATCCCTGAACGCTAACGGACGCCTGATCTAGATCCAGCAGGGCTTTAATAAACAGCGCATAGTCTTCCGATTGCGCCAGAACATCAGGCTTGCCATCGTAATTAACGCGATAGAAGCGCCCCTCAACCCATTGCTGCTGGAGGATAAAATGGGTAGCGTTAGCGGCAAGTGTCAGGTAGGACGGCTGCTGAAACACGCTGGCAGCACGAGCAAGACCAGAGATCATCAGGCTATTCCAGGCGACGATCGCTTTCGTATCGGTCACAGGGGGAATGCGACCCGCCCAGCCTGTCCCTTTCGCTTCTTCATTATTGCGGGCGGGCGGAAACGTGGAAAGGGCTTCAGCAGGAGCGCTGTAGCGAATGAGAAAGAGCTTACCCAGCGTTTTTTCGAGGGATTCAGTGAGTGTGCCGGGGCGACGGCGTTGCAGGACATTGAAACCCTCAAAATTGCCGCTGTCCGTTACGGTAAACTGCTCTGCCAGTTCTGCCAGTTCCGGCAGCGTTAAAAGCTCGACCAGCGCTTGATAGTCCCATACATAGAAAGCTCCTTCTTCCGGCTCCGCAGTTGTGGGATCGGTAAAGCTATCGGCATCCTGAGCAGCGTAGAAGTAGCCTTCGGGAGCAGTCATTTCTCGCTGGAGCCATTGCACGGTACGGGCGATCGCTCGTTCAAACGCCGGTTCCTGCACACCAGAAGCCCACACATTCGCCAGGTACGCCACAATTTGTCCATTGTCGTAGAGCATTTTCTCAAAGTGCGGCACCGTCCACGTTGAGTCAACCGTGTAGCGATGAAAACCGCCGCCCACGTGATCCAGAATGCCGCCTAGCGCGAGATCAAGCCCCCATTGACGACTCACATCGCTGGCGTTATGCAATGAGGTAAGGGAGAAGCGTGTCGATCGCAGCGCTACGTCTGCATAGGGAATCATTGGAAACCGAGGACCGGGTCTGGGGGACGCAAGAATGCCTGTATTCGCTTCTAGCCCGCGTTGCAACAGGTCGGCTTCAACTGACAGTGCCGCGTTAAACGTCGCAGCTTCCTGAAGGTGCGTTAGGATTTCACCTTTCATGGCTTGCAATTTATCTGCCTGCGTATCGTAGTACTGGCGAATAGACTGAAGTACCTGCAAGAAACCTGGTCGTCCGTAGCGTGGCTCGACTGGAAAGTAGGTGCCACCGTAAAAGGGCACTAAATCATCCGGCGCGATGAAGACGTTGAGAGGCCAGCCACCCTGCCCAATCATGAGTTGCACTGCCTGCATATAAATGCTGTCAAGATCGGGGCGCTCTTCGCGATCGACCTTGATGGGCAGAAAGTTTGCATTCATGTAATCGGCAATAACCCCATCAGAGAAGGCTTCCCCTTCCATGACCGTACACCAGTGGCAGCTAGAGTAGCCAATCGAAAGAAAGATCGGCTTGTTTTCGCGTCGAGCAGTGTCGAGCGCCTCGTCACACCAAGACCACCAGTCGATCGGGTTTTCGGCGTGTTTCCGTAGGTAGAGGCTGTTGGCTTGGGCAAGGCGATTTGTCATAACGGGGCAAGCACGCAACATTCAATAAGTTCAAGCTTTAGTAAGGGCACAGCATTCAGTAACTTGGCAACGTTCCAAAGAATCATCTGCCAAATGCCGTGCTCGTACAGGCGAAATATAGAGGTTATTTAAGCTGCGATCCTAGCAACCTCACCAGTTAGTGTTAGCAATCCTCAAGGCTAGTTCTTGATGATCTGTAGCAAATGTAAGCGACTAATTTGCATCGCCCTGCTTGTTGCGATCGTCTGTTGTAGGCACTTGGTCAGCCGTGAAGTTGCCTAGCTGCACCTGAAGTTGAATCTGCTGACGAATCTGCTCTTCAGGAATATCCAACCGCTGTGAGAGTTGTGCTGGCGTAAAGCTAAGTTTACCAAGCTTGATCCGCACATCGTCGTCTAACTGAGCTTGACCATCTTTAATGGTGGGTTTGCCTTCAATGCCAATGTAGAAGCTCTGCTGCCCCAACGCTGGAAAGGCAGTGACTAACTTTGTCACAAAGTCACGTTCGGCGGGTGGCAGTTGATCCAGGGAAATATCCTTGAAGTTAACGACAGCACCACTTTCAACATTGCCATTTTGGATCGTAGTGTTCGCACCTTTCAAAGCAGCGCCTAGCCTCTTATCTTCAGCTTTACGTGTGATTTCGTTGGTAAACAACCGCGTCAACTCTTTTTGTTGCACTTCCGTCTTAGTTGGCGTTGGTTGCTTGGGAGGGGTTTGCGGCACCGTACCGACTTTTTTGGTCGGCTGGGTAATGCTCACAGAGGGCTGGCTGTTGGGTTGACGGCGATCGCGTTCGGTCGATCGATTCGTATCAGTTATAACGTCACCAGGTGGGGATGTTGATGCGTTGATTTGACCTGTCTGACTTAATGAATCAGGCTGGGTGGAGCCATACCAGTCAGGCAGCTGAGTTGCTTGCTGCCAGTAGTAAAAAGCCACTGCGCCTACACTAGCCACTGCCAAACACGCAGCAATAAGCATTCGTTTCATCGCGAGACGCTCTCCGTACATTGCCCAAGTTCCTTATAGTAGCGAAATCCCAAAAAAGTTGAGATGTGCTATGCCACGCCCCTACTACAAAGTACGTGCCATAGCCCTACTAGACTACAGAGGGTCTTGCCTTTAATGATGTCGCCCTACTTACAAATTGCCAAAGCCCTTCTTTTTCTTATCTTTCTTCTTTTTATTGCCGCCTGTCGCATAACCACGCCAGCCGGGTTGTTGGGGGCGGTTGCCTCCGGGCGCATTGCCCATACCGGGCATACCGGGCATACCACCCATGCCGGGCATACCGCCCATACCAGGAAAGCGTCCTTGTCCCATTTGCTGCATGAGCGATCGCATTTTTTGAAAGTCACTCACCAGCTTGCTCACATCACTTTCAGCATAGCCAGCGCCACGCGCCACACGACGACGACGGCTAGGCGAACCTGATAAGAGCTCAGGGTTTTTGCGTTCTGCCACGGTCATAGAGCCGATCATTGCTTCGGCACGTTTAAGCTGCTTTTCGCCCTGCTGCAACTGTTCATCACTGATTTTGCCCATACCAGGGAGCATTTTCATGATGCCGCCCAGTGAACCCATGTTTTTGAGCATCCGGGTTTGCTTCAAGAAGTCGGTGAAGTCGAATTTTGCAGAGAGAATCTTCTCCTGCATCTTTTCGGCATCTGCCAGGTCTACTTCTTCTTGTGCCTTCTCGACGAGGGTCAGTACGTCACCCATGCCCAGAATGCGTGATGCCATGCGATCGGGGTAGAAGGGCTGCAGTGCCTCAACTTTTTCGCCAACGCCAATGAATTTGATCGGCTGACCGGAGATTTGCCGCACCGAAAGCGCAGCACCACCCCGCGTATCGCCATCCATCTTGGTCAAAATGGCACCCGTAATGCCGATCTGGCTATGGAAGGTCTCAGTCAAGCTAGCGGCTTCCTGCCCTGTCATGGCATCAACCACCAGCAAGACTTCGTGAGGCTGCACCGTATCTTTGATCTGCGCCAACTCTGCCATCATGCTTTCGTCAATCTGCAAGCGTCCGGCAGTGTCAATAATGACGGTGTTGATGCCGTCGGCTTTAGCCTTAGCCACACCCTGACGCGCAATTTCACCAGGGTTTGCATCCTTACCCAGCTCAAAAACGGGCACGTCAATTTGGCGACCGAGGGTAAGCAACTGGTCGATCGCCGCTGGACGGTACACATCTGTCGCGACAAGGAGCGTGGAGCGGTTTTCCTTTCGCAAATGTAGCGCCAGTTTTGCTGTAGCAGTGGTTTTACCAGTACCCTGCAAACCTGCCATGAGGATGACCGTTGGCGCAGTAGCGGCATTGGCAAGGGGCGCATTGTCGCCGCCCATGACCCGCACTAACTCGTTGTGGACGATCTCAATAAACTGCTGGTCGGGGCGCACTCCGGCAATGACGGGGGCACCCTGAGCGTTGGTCTCGACCGCTGTCACAAAGTCTTTGACAACCTGAAGGCTAACATCCGCTTCTAGCAGCGCCCGCCGCACTTCACGCACTGCGTCTTTAATGTTCGATTCGGAGATTTTGTCCTGACCGCGCAGCTTTTTCCAGGTAGACTCTAGGCGATCGGAGAGTGCTTCAAACATGACTCGTTTTTGCCAGCTAGTTAATTGTCCACAGGTGTGGCACTGTTACACAAAAGACTGCCCGACAGCAAAGTGCTGCCTGATCTTTATCCAGATTAGCGCTTTCGGTTCGCTTGATCCGGTGAATCTATAAATTGAGCGTTTGAAACCCCGATCTTACTTGTTCTTTTCAACAAAGGAAACCCAAAAAGTTGTCTTGT
>DATNQS010000380.1:0-2921 GCA_036703925.1 Candidatus Sericytochromatia bacterium | reverse complement strand
CTTGATTCTAAAGCGTTTCAAGCTCTCTTTCCTGCTTTCTTTTGCATGCCTCGTGAATAATTCAGGTTAAGCGGCCCCAAAATCGGTATAGCATACCGCCCCTTGTCGATCGATTGGGGACAAGGATTGCCATAACGCTTTGGCTCCAGCTTCTGAACGGTCGCCGCTGTAGACACCGACAATCTCCCGTGTTTTGACAGCAAGGGCTAACCATACCCCTTGCTTGTTCCCCTTGTGGTTCACGAACGACCACAACTCATCACATTGAATCGTTAAGCGCCCCTTTTTTTAGCGCGCACCGTCACGCTTCGAGGCACAGCCGCCTATTTTGCGTTCACGTAGCGTTGCAGCCAAAGTTCAGCAACCCCAGTCACACGCGCAATGCCTGCTAACGACAGGCGCTCCAACAACAGTTTGGCAATCAAAGCTTTCGTTGCTTGGTCAATCGCTTTGTGCTGCGGGTCTTGCACAAACTGTCTACCGCAGTCGCGACAGCGATAGTTCTGTTTGCCATTGTGAATGCTGCCATGCTTGACAGTACGGTGTGACTCGCAGCCTGGACAAGAAAGCATAATGGTGACATCCAGAAGAACTAAACATCAACCGCCATTCTATCCTTACTTGTTTAGGACTACCCGCTGTCAACTTGAGCAAGAAGCCATCTAGGGGTCCCGCATGATTAGACTTCGGAAAGCGCACGGTAATCTGACTGAAGACTATTTCAATCACATGGCAAGTAATTTGTTTAACGTAGGCCAAGGCGGGCGAGTCGGGACGGGTGGAACTCGATGCCAGCAGTGTCTCGCGTGCCATGATTTATACCAACCATTGGGAAGCTACATAAGGCGGTACGGCCTCGTCAAGGGCAGTATGCTGTGGGCAAAGCAATCGGCTTGACCGTGAGGTTTGTGCGTCGTTCTATTTTGCTGTCAAAGAACGGCGATCGAAGCATTTGGTAAGGCGATCGAGGTGTCCATCGACCTGGGTAAGACCTCCTGCGATCGTCTCGGACATTGATGCAACCTGCTGTGAGTTTGCCTCTACAGTTTTTACAGTTGCTTAATCGCTTCTGCATTACGTTGCGTCAATGCAGTTAGATGCTCCAGTCGAGCGTCTATGACTCCGAGCCTCTCAGTAGTTGTGGTGTTTGATGCTTGGTCAGTCACTGTTTAGTTTAAGAATAGTCCTGGGGAAGTTTAACATAGGCAACTCTCATCAACCGCAGCCAGTAGTTAGGTAAATCTGTACCCCAGTCCTTGAATAAGCTATCTACAGCAGCCATTAAG
The DNA here is from genome assembly GCA_036703925.1 of Candidatus Sericytochromatia bacterium. Lineage (GTDB taxonomy): Bacteria > Cyanobacteriota > Cyanobacteriia > Leptolyngbyales > Leptolyngbyaceae > Stenomitos. The sequence goes on along the minus strand of DATNQS010000380.1, from coordinate 1,635 downwards.
AGTCCAAAGTCTTCCAGTCCTACAAACTCTTCCAGGCGTTGACTAGCTATGGCTACTCTGTCTTTACTACAGGGATTGCGATGCTGCACTGGGGAGCCAGCGATTGGCGATCGGCATCCGCCAGCCTGTACCAAAGGCGCGATCGGTTACTTTGAGACCCGGAGGAGCCTGTCGTCGCTTAAACTCAGCACGTGTCACCAGCTTCACAATCATGTTCACGATTTGAGGGTCGTAACCGCCTGCCACAATCTCGTCAGGAGTTTGATGGCTGTGAATCAACCGTGCCAGAATGGCATCTAGCGTATCGTAGTCGGGTAGAGAATCTTGATCGACCTGTCCGGGCTTGAGTTCGGCGCTAGGAGGTTTGGTGAGAATGTTTGTGGGAATGAGTTCAGTTTTGAGTTTTGAGTTTTGGGTGCTGATGGCTGATGGCTGATAGCTATTCAACCATCGACATAAGGAATAGACGCGGGTTTTGGGGACATCGGCGATCGCGGCTAGCCCACCGTTCATATCGCCATACAGCGTGCAGTAGCCAACTGCCATTTCAGATTTATTGCCCGTTGAAAGCAGCAGGTGCCCAAATTTATTGGAGATTGCCATCAGCAGATTGCCGCGAATCCGCGATTGAATGTTTTCTTCTGCCAGCCCAAATTCGGTACCTGCAAAGAGTTCTGCGAAGGTCTGGTCATACGACTGCATCAGGTTACCGATGGGCAAGGTTTCGGTACGGATACCCAGATTTTCAGCCAGTGCTAGCGCATCCTTCACAGAATGATCGGAACTGTAGGTGGAAGGCATGAGAACCCCCAGAACATTCTCGCAGCCGAGTGCTTCAACGGCGATCGCTGCCACCAGAGCCGAGTCAATGCCACCGCTTAAGCCAATCACAACTTGCGAAAAGCCGCACTTCTGGGCATAGTCTCGCACACCTAAGACTAGCGCTGCCCAGATCTCAGCATCGTCACTGTCGGGTACGGCGTTAACGACACTAGGTTGCAAATCACCATCCCGAAATTCCAGCAGCACTAGATCAGTTTCAAAGGCGCGGGCACGGCAGACCAGTTCGCCCTGACCGTTAAAGGCAACGCTACAGCCATCAAAAATCAGGTCGTCATTACCACCCACTTGATTAGCGTAAATGACGGGTTGGGCAAAACGAGTCGCACTGTGCTTGAGCATGGCTTCGCGTACCTTTTGCTTACCCACCGTGTAGGGAGAGGCAGACAAGTTGATGGTGAGATCAACGCCCTCCTGCGCTAAATCTGCGATCGGATTTACCGTATAGCTACGTTTGCCCCAAAATTCTTCGTCGTTCCACAGGTCTTCGCAGATGGTGACACCGATGTGGAGAGTGGGGAGTGGGGTGTGGGGAGTGGGGGAAGCAGTTTGAGTGCCTTCTGCCTTCTGCCTTCTGCCTTCTGCCTTCTGCAACGCCAGCACAAAATGATTCGCCTCTTGCCCTGGCGCAAAATAACGGTCTTCGTCAAACACGTCATAGGTCGGCAACAAGCGTTTGTGAAAGATATGGCGAATTTTGCCGTCTTCGAGGAGCGCCATGCTGTTAAACAGCGGTTTGCCACCATGTAGGGAGGAGTCTGGGTTAAGCTCGACGGGGCCGACCAGAGTAATCAG
>DATNQS010000379.1:0-4038 GCA_036703925.1 Candidatus Sericytochromatia bacterium | reverse complement strand
ACCGCCCAACAGGTAAAGCGTTACGCCTACAGGCACCTGAAGCAGCAAAAAGTAGCGGTCTAAAAAGCGGTAGAACGGATCTTTATCAATGTCAGGTGCAAACTGCCGATAAGACTCGCGATCGAAAAAGCGTGCTTGCGGGTAAAACAACCACATCATGTGGCTCCACCAAAACCCCTTCTGAGCAGAGTAGGGATCTTTTTCGTTATCTTCGGTATACAGGTGGTGCATCCGGTGTCCAGCGACCCAAAAGGTTGGCCCACCCTGTAATGCCAGCGCACCAATGAGCGTAATTGTTCGCTCTAGCCACTTGGGCACCTGAAAACTACGGTGCGTGAGCAAACGGTGGTAGCCCAAGCAAATGCCAATGCTACCGAACAGCCAGTGGAGAAAGACAGCCGTTCCCAGTGCCGACCAGGAGAAAAACCACGGTGCTAATAGAGCCAGTGCGTGAAACGTTCCAAAAAACACCACATTTACCCAACTCAGTGTTAGTGGCTGTCTACCTTCAGCGGCAGTTTCGAGAGAAGTAGAAGTCATGAAAGTCCTTTGCGAGATGACCAAAACAAACCAGTTTCCGACGAGGCAATCTTGGCAGGCTAACTCTCTAGCAACTGTCTTTCAGGACAACTGTCCTCCAGTAGCGAGATGCTCCGCAACGATGAGCCAGTGGCTCGTTTGCCAAAGAAACGATTACAGTAGAAGAATGCAAGTGTCACTTACACCTGTAGCCTAACAGCGAACTTCAAATTTTGCAAGTGTTACTTACATTTTGCCCATGCCTGCTCAACGAAACCCAACTCGACAGCGTTTAATTCATGCCGCTTTGGAGTTGTTTGCCGTGCAGGGCGTGACGGATACAACGACGCGGCAGATTGCAGAACTGGCGGAGGTGAATGAAGTTACCCTCTTTCGTCATTTTGGTAACAAGCATGGGCTGCTGCTGGCAGTGATTGAAGATGCTGGCGTTTTCGCCCATCTAGAACAAACGTTGATCCGGCAGGCAAATCAGACTAGCAGCATTTACCAGGCGCTCAAAGACTACGCAACTGCCTGTTTAGCCGCGATCGATCAGGTGCCTGCGGTGGTGCGATCGGTCGTTGGCGAAGCAGGGCAATATCCTGCCAAAAACCGAGAGGCGATCGGGCGGGGCTTTACACAGGCAAATCGCTATGTTGCCAAATACTTTGAGACGGTGATCAAGCGGGGGCAGCTCAATACACATCTTCCCGCTGAAAAGCTGGCGAGTTTATTAAATGGCATGCTGCTGGGCTATGCCGTCATTGAATTCACCAGCGAGTTTCACCAGCTTTGGCACGACCGGGACGATTTTCTGGAGAATTTGGTCACGCTATTTTTGCAAGGGGCGGTATCGCCCTCATCAGCCATAACGCCAGCATTCTCAGGTCTTGTCCCCTTTGCGAGTCTAGAGGTACTAGAGCCTATAGCAGTCACCGAAACGATCGCCGATTTACCTGCGGCCTTAGTCCATGCCCTTTTGCAGCGCGCCAAAAAGTTAGGGTTACAGGAATATGCGATCGTCTACGTTCTGTTTGGTGCTGGGTTGAGTCCGGCAGAGGTAAGCCGCCTGGAGCGATCGCACCACAGCAGTGATCCCCATTACCAAAGCCTGCAAATCACTCAAGGATTAATGCGCCAGGTGCCTGTCAATCAATGGATTATGGGCAAACGCTATGGCTCCTACACGCGCAACCCCCTGACTCAGTGGCTACGAAGCCGCAAAGACAATCAGCCAGCCATGTTCTTGAACCAGGCAGAGCAGCCACTAGCAGAAAGTGAACTGCGCCAACTCTGGCAAATCGTTGCGGAGGTCTTGCTGGCACCAGATGGAAACCCGCCTGCGATCGAGCAAGCCCAGCAAACCTGGTGCATCGATCTACTCATGCGAGGTGTCAGCTTGACCGATCTACGGCTACTCACTGGCTGGAATGCCGCCAGACTACAACCGTATGCTGCCAGGGCAGGAGAGAAAGCAGCCCTAGAACAGGTTATTCGTCTCGATCAAAAGGCATAGATTAGAAGACATCAGCCCTAGTAGCTAACGCACAATGCCTCTACTGTGTAGAATCCCAGTTTAGCTAGCCCTTCACCTCTTCACTCCTTCACCTCTTCACCCATTCCCCTCTTCGCCCCTTCACCGTTCTACAACAACCTCTGTACCGAGGCTGACTAAATCAAACATAGCTGTCACATCCTGATTACGCATCCGAATGCAGCCGTGGGAAACCGCTTGACCCAGCAGTTCTTCCTGATTGGTGCCGTGAAAACCAAGCTGCGTTTTACCGTCTGTCCAGATGCCAATCCAGCGCACACCCAGGGGATTATCTGGCCCTGGCTTAATCAGCTTGCCCGTTCTAAAGCTCTTAAAAACGGGGTTTTTCTCCTTTGACAACACTTGAAAACTGCCTGTAGGTGTTTCCCAGCCACGCTTCCCGATCGCAATCCGGTATTTTGCTAACACTTGCTCACCACGATACACATAGACCCGCCGCTGACCCAGCTTGACCACCAGACGGACAGCATCCGCTTGAGTGGAACTAAGCGCGGGTAAGGGCGGCAAGATTGTCAGCAATGCGGGCGGCGGTAAAAGCGTTATGGCGCTCGCCTGCCCCCTCGCGGCACCCTGACCCAGCAGTAAGGCTGCCGCACCCGCAATGACCAACCGCGATCGCCATGCTTCAACATTCATCATTCAGTCAAACATCACTCGGTAAAACATGAGTCGGCAAAACATCAATCAGTAGCATCAGGATCGACTGGAAGCTCCTGGTAATGTTCCCAGTCGATATTGGGCATCCGATCGAAGGCCTCGTTTAACGAGATTTCCCATTTTTTGCGAATCTGTGCCAGGTAGGGTGCGCCTAAACTTAATTTGAGCTCATAGCGGATCTTGAATGTATCCGTTTCATACATCACCACATTGATCGGTGGCCCAACCGAAATGTTAGATTTCATCGTCGAGTCGATCGACAGCAGCGCACACTTCGCTGCCGCTTCAAGGGGGGTATTAAAGTCAAGAATGCGATCAAGGATTGGTTTGCCATACTTTGCTTCCCCAACTTGCAAAAACGGGGTTTCTTTTGAGGCTTGAATGCAATTGCCCTGGCTATAGACCAAAAACAGGGCGGGTTCTTCGCCACGCACCTGACCACCAACAAGAAACGTACACTTGAAATCAATCCCATCCTTTTCTAACCAGGGACGGTCTTGTTCCTGAATCTGTCGCGCTTTACTACCGACATACCGCGCCACTTCGTACAGAGTAGGTAAGGTATGTAAATTGACGGCTTCGTTGGCAAGCAAATCGCGTCGCAGCAACGTTAGCGCGCCCTGCGTAGTGGACAAATTACCAGCCGTGCAGATGAGGATGACTCGCTCACCAGGGTTAGAAAAATCGAAGAGCTTTTGGTGCGTGGAAATGTAATCAACCCCAGCATTGGTGCGAGAGTCGGCAGCCATAACTAAGCCAGCGTGAGAAAGGATGCCGAGACAATACGTCATGCAACCGATAGGATGAGTGATCTTCTAGATTCTAAGGGGTCGTTGACGGATCAAGGCATGGTTTTAAGGTAGTGAACAGTGCTCAGCATTGCACTGGTAGTCGATCGCGCTCCAACTAGCAGCCCTAACTTAATCAAGAACACAAGCTTCCTGACTTTAGCGAGGTGTTAGGGATTGGAACAGCGAGATTTCCTTACCTGAAGCGAATTGCTCTACCTGCTAGCTAACCGTTGTGAGAAGGTGCTTCATTGGATAGATGCCGTTTTGTCTGCACTAGTGATTAATGTCAACAGATGCCGATTCTGCCCTGAGTTAAATTGATGCTCCGAAGGGACAGAGGAATGGTAGATTGAGCGGAGTATCTGCAACAAGATTTAGCAAGATGAAAGTCCTTGTTATCGGCGGTGATGGCTATTGTGGTTGGGCGACAGCGCTCTATCTTTCCAATCAGGGCTATGAGGTTGGGATTTTAGATAGCTTTGTGCGGCGACACTGGGATTTGGAGCTGTGTGTCGA
>DATNQS010000378.1:0-3688 GCA_036703925.1 Candidatus Sericytochromatia bacterium | reverse complement strand
TATAACAGCAAATATTTGATTCAGCGAGGAGACAGTTACTGTTGGATCGATCCAACCATTGTAGCCCCCCAATGCAATCCTCTTATCATTGCTTTAACTGCGGCAGCATAGTATTGGCTTAGGCTGTATGGAGTTGAGTTGGTAAGACGCATGACATTTGCATTGGCACGGTGCATTGCTTGTCTAGCCTGTAGTTACCCACGAGCAAAATTGATGCACTCTTTGCGTTTAACTATCACCTTCTCCTCCAGTCTTTTACTGCTAGCAGGCTGTAATACGAGCGATCGTAGCTTTGTTGAGCGTCCTAGCCAAGCGCTGACAGCCAATTCAGCTCCCCGATCGACAGCACCACCGACTTCAGCCCTTAATACCTTTAATGCTGCCCGCAAACTTGCCTGGGATGCAGCCGTGATGGTGCAACAGCCACCGCATTCTGCCGCTACCTGGCAAGCCGCACGAGTCAAATGGCGACAAGCCATTAACCTGCTAAAAACGATCCCTGACGATGCTCCCGTTGCGGTACAGGCAAAAGCAAAACTTGCGGTCTATCAGGCTAATTACGCAGCCATTAGCGATCGTCTAACCGCCGAAACCGCTGCCGCCGAACGACTTAAAGCTGCTCAGACGTTAGCCTGGCAGGCTGCCGTCACCGTTCAAAAGCCACCTCACTCGCTTAAGGTATGGCAACGCGCTAGCCGCAAATGGCAAGACGCGATCGCCCAGTTAGAGGCAATTCCACCGACAACCTCGGTTGCTCAACAAAGTCAGGCAAAGCTGACCACCTATCGCAACAACTACAGCCTTATCAATCAACGCATTACCACCGAAACCCATGCCATTTCAACACTTAAACAATTTGCTGCGATCGCAGACAAACTAGGTAATGTACCTGACAACATTAAACAGCCAAATCCGGCACTACAAAAAATTGGCATTAGCTACGAGGACTACACCCACCTCGTCCAGACATTACAGCAATCTTTTGCCAAATTTGCGACTCAGCCAGATGCCAAAAATCATCCCGTTTACGCCTCGCTGGCAAGAGCGATCGAGGATTACCAGACCGTTCTTAACCTGTGGAAAGCCTATCTAGCATTCAAAGCAGCCAATAACCAATGGCTCTACGATGACCTTTATAACCAGCTTGTGCCAGTTTCTCAAGCAGACGCTACTAGACTGACGCAAAAATACGATGTCCAAACTTACTCAGACGGCACAAAAGTATCACTCCGCTTCAGCGCCTGGGCAATTTGGCAAAAAACGAATCAACACCTTGGACAGGTTCAGCAGAAGCGAGGTGCGGGGTGAGAGGCAAAAGGTAAATGGCCGAAGGCAGTCTTCAGTCATCAAATGCTGCTTAAAATTATTCAGTAATGACTATCTTGCTTGCTTGCTAAAGCTCACTCTCTAGCGTAGAGCCTTTGGCATTTTTTCTCCCTCATTTTTCATCCCTCATACCCATGTCCCTTTCGCCTGAACGCCCCGAACCAATCTGGCTCACAATTTTTCGGCTGCTGCGCTGGGATAAACCAGAAGGACGCTTGATTCTGATGCTCCCTGCGCTCTGGGCGATCGTCCTTGCCACACGGGGTCTACCACCGCTACGGCTGGTAGGGGTCATTGTTTTGGGTACGCTTGCTACTAGTGCCGCTGGTTGTGTTGTGAACGATCTATGGGATCGAGATATTGACCCAAAAGTGCAGCGCACTCGCAATCGTCCTCTGGCAGCTCGTTCCTTGTCGGTTAAAGTTGGTCTGGTGGTGGCGATGATCGCCTTTGGCTGCGCGTGGGGGCTATCGCTCTATCTCAACCCACTTACGTTTTGGCTGTGCGTAGCAGCCGTACCAATTATTGTGCTCTACCCGCTGGCAAAACGGATCTTTCCAGTGCCTCAGTTGGTGTTGGCGATCGCCTGGGGCTTTGCAGTACTGATTAGCTGGAGTGCGGTGAGTTGCAATGCTACTGCTGCACCGACACCCTGTCTCGGTGAGGCTACCTGGCTGCTGTGGGGCGCTACGGTGCTGTGGACACTTGGTTTCGATATTGTCTACGCTATGTCCGATCGCGACGACGATCGACGCATTGGCATACAATCAGGTGCCCTTTTCTTTGGTGCCTATGTGTCCCATGCAGTTGGCATCTTTTATGCAGGGACGGTTCTTTGCCTCATGCAACTGGGCATCGTCATGTCACTGGGTCTAGCGTTTTGGTTCACACTGGCGATCGCTGCCCTTCTCTGGGCATGGCAGTACTATCGTCTTTGCCAAAAAACGATTCCTCACCGCACCTACGCTCAGTTGTTCAGGCAAAATGTTGCGATCGGCTTTGTGCTGCTAGTCGGCATGATTTTGGGAGCGAGGGGGTGACGAGGTGAAGAAGTGAAGGGTGAAGAGGTGAAGGGTAAGTGTTGACTAGCGATTTGGCTGATTAGGGGCGATTCTGGCTCCTGACTATGAGTGGCTATGCCATTAAAAAAGCTGGATCAGCGTCAGCCAATCCAGCACAGGATATTAGGTAATTAGTGAAAGCGTAACCGGACAATGGAAACGTTCAACGCTTACGGGTCAGTCTGTAGAACCTGGGGTTGAAGGAGTGTGACCATTTGCTGGATACCGCGATGAATGCGACGGGTGACGGTCATAGGGCTGACACCGATTTGCTCAGCGACTTCTTTACGGGAGAGGTCTTTGATGAACACAAACTCAATCGCCTGCCGCGTCTTATCTTCCAATTCGTTCAACGCTCGCTGAAGCTGCTGCCGATCTTCTTCCACATTTTGCAAGTTTTGGTAGTGGGCATCTGGCAACGTGTCACCTAACGTCATTGGTGAATCAATTTGCTGGCAGATGGTGGCATCCAGGCTGAGTGGCAAGCGATTTTTGGTAGCGAGCTTGCTTTCACGCCATTCGTTAACGGTGACACCCAGTGCCTCAGCAATTTCGTTATCGGTAGGTTGGCGACCAGTGGCTTCCATCATGGCTTCGCGCACTCGTTGTCCTTCTTTGTTGAGTTGCTGCCAGCGACGGGGAATCTTAACTGTACCGCTACGATCGCGCAGAAAATGCAGCATCTCACCACGAATATAGGGCACAGCAAAGGAGCTAAAGGCACAGCCTTGATGAGGATTAAACCGTTCGATCGCACGAATCAAACCCAGGTAGCCAATCTGTTCAAGATCTTCATAAGGTTCAGCGCACTGATGGCTGACACGGTGAGCGATCTTTCGTACCAAGCCTGCATTGAGCTGCACCAGTTGGTTACGCACTTTAACAGAGGGTTGCTGATAGTAGGACATCAGCAATTCCATACCGCGAGAACGAATTGAGGTTTGAGTTGCCATCATCTTGCAGGTCGCCTTTCACTTCAGAGTTGAGCTTATTGTTCTCTACTCAGAAGGAGTAAACCATCGTCGATCCACGGTACTAGTAAAGTAGTCTTTCCTCCGGGTTCGGCATAAACACGTACACGCTCCAGCTAGACCTCTACGCGGAAGCAGTTTGCGGAACCGTCTAGAAACCCATAAATTCTTTGCATTGCCTGGGTCAGTTCCGAAAAAGCAGGCGAAAATGGAAATATCACAATCTATTACTGTTTCACAAACGAGAGGATATCCCGTGAGCAATACGAGTAACTTTCGGCAGGCCATGCGTGAGGCTAAAGGTCACGCACTCGTTGGTCCTAACGTCAT
>DATNQS010000377.1:0-2899 GCA_036703925.1 Candidatus Sericytochromatia bacterium | reverse complement strand
TCTGACTTTTATGTCCAGCGCGTCTTTTACACACCCGATTTGGCGACTCTTAAACAGACTCCTACCCGACTGATGCAGACCCGTGACCATCACACTCGCTCAGTTCTAGCTGTGCCAATTTTGATTCGGGGTCAACTTTTTGGGGGGCTTTGCCTCAATACCACCACCCAACGGGAGTTTACAGAGAGCGAAATTTATTTGTTGCAGCAAATTGGCGATCAGGCGGCGATCGCCCTCTACAATGCCCAAAGCTACGAGCGCTTAGAGCAACTTGTTCAGGAGCGCACCCATGAGCTAGAGCTAGAAAAGCGGTTCTCTGACTCTGCCAATCGGTCGAAGAGTGAATTTCTTGCCAATATGAGTCATGAACTGCGGACACCCCTAACTGGCATTTTAGGGTTTTCTAGCTTGCTCCTGAAGCAGATTTTTGGTCCCCTTACTGCTAAACAACAACAGTATCTTGAGAACATTAATGCGTGCGGCAATCACCTGCTGTTGCTCATCAACGATCTCCTCGATCTGTCAAAAATCGAAGCAGGACGAGACGAACTACTGCTGGAAGAGGTTTTTATCGAAGAAATTTGCACCGCTTGTCTTGCTTTCATTCGAGAGCAAGCTGACGAGCGGGGTTTGCAGGTGAGTTTGGCGATTGCCCCTGATGTCACAACTTGCACCGTCGATAGTCGCCGCCTGAAGCAAATTCTTGTCAATCTGCTGGCAAATGCCGTCAAGTTTACCGAAAAGGGGACAGTGACGCTCACCGTTGAGAAGACCCAGAGTACACCAAAGAGTAGCAAGCTCTCCGACTCATGTAGTCAGCCACCAGCCTTTATGCTTTTTCATGTTGCCGATACGGGCATTGGCATTGCCCCTCACGACCTTCCGACACTATTTCAACCGTTTCAACAGCTTGATAGCGGCTTAAACAAAAAGTACCAGGGCACAGGCTTAGGCTTGGCACTTGCCCGCAAATTGGCTCACCTGCATGGTGGCGATTTAACTGTTAGATCTGAACTCAATCAGGGTAGTTGCTTTACCTTAAGCTTGCCGCACGGCAACTATGGTTAAAGTTGGCAAGTCATGGGCTAAAAGGCAAAACGTGTCTGATTGCCGCTTCTTTTTTCCCTTTGTCTCTCACCGTAAGTGATCAATAACCGTTTGTAAGCGCGATCGCAGGGCCTCTGCCATGCGGTAAGTACGCGTTTGTGTTTGCTTCTCTCCCTGCTTGATGGACTCCCAGGGCTGCTCAAGCGGTTGTACATAGTACTGCAAGCGCGATCGCATTGCCCAAACGCCCATTGAGGGAAAGAGTATAAATGCCAACATTAGTGGCGACAGCGGAAACAACGGTAGACCAGTACGACGGGCAAACCAGGGCAGGTTGGTCGCTAGTGGATGCAGCGACTCACTGCCGATGCAGGCCACTGGCAGTACAGGTACGCGATCGCGCAAACTCAACCGCAAAAAACTAGGGTCAAACGTTGCCAATTGATAGCGCCGCCACCAACCTTTGCTTAGCCCCCGCCAACTTTCTGGCGCGTACAACAAACTGTTTTTTTTGGTATCGCTGTTCTGTAGTGCTGCTTCAAAGCTGCGCCGTTCTGCCCGCACACCACCTAGCACATGTGCCCATCCGCTCGGTAGCCACCAGATCAGCCAGGGATGGTCAAAAAAGATGGGATGCGCCAACGGCTGTACAAACCAGTCACGCTGCTGGCTTAACAAGTAGCCCAGGCTGACAAAATCCCACGGAAAGCACATCCCTGCATGGTTCATCGCGATGATGAGTGGACCGTTTTCAGGCAGATTTTCAGCGCAGTGTAACGTAGCACGGAAGTAACGAGTCACGATCGGTGTCAGAATCTCGCGCTGAAACGCCGCTTGATAGGCTGGATCAGGTGTGACGGGCGTTGATACGAGCGATCGACCCAGCAGCCGTTTGGCTTGTAGCCGCAACCAACGGCTTGCCAGAGCGAGGTAAAAACCACCCGGAAGCAAAAAGAGCAAGTATTCCAGCCAGCTCCAGCCATTTACATCAGGCTTGTAATGCTGCCAATGACGGTTAAACAGAATGAGCCAACCGGGTGGATACCAGAGACAAAACCAATCAAACCAACCAAAGCGATAGGGTTGAGTCAACACACTAACCCGCTAATGAGACTTCGCTCTCCGACGGTTGTCCAGTAGCAGGCAGTTCGAGACAGTAGCCTGCACCATACACTGTCTTAATATAGCTGGGACGACGTGGATCGGGTTCCAGCTTCGTTCTTAGATGACGGACATGTACCCGAATTGTTTCGATGTCGTCATTGGGGTCGTACCCCCAGACTTCTTTAAGGATCTCGCTCGGTGAAACCGTCTGTCCATGCCGTTGCAGCAGGCAGTGCAGTAGCTCAAATTCAAGGTGAGTCAACTTTACCGTTCGGTCAAACCAAATCGCCTCAAAGCGCTCTGGTACAAGGGTTAGGGGACCATAATTTAGAATCTCGCTGTGCTTGGCGGCTTGGGGAATTCGATCGGTTCGACGCAAGAGTGCCCGCACCCGCGCCAGCATTTCCTCGACTTCAAAGGGCTTGGTGAGGTAATCATCGGCACCTGCGTTAAACCCTTCTACTTTATTCTGCGTCTGACTCAGAGCAGTCAGCATCAAAACAGGAATATCGGACGTGCGTTCATCACGGCGCAAACGCTGGCAGACTGTGAACCCATCAACTTTAGGCAGCATGAGGTCCAGCATGACTAGATCGGGCTGAAGCTGCAAAGCCATTGCTTGACCCTTGATGCCATCAGCCGCTTGGCTCACGTCATAACCAGCCATTTCGAGATTTACGGCGACGAGTTCTGAAATTGCAGGGTCGTCGTCGATGACGAGTATCCGGGGCATCGTTCAAAGGGAGTA
>DATNQS010000376.1:0-21347 GCA_036703925.1 Candidatus Sericytochromatia bacterium | reverse complement strand
TTGGCTACCTCTATGCTGGCAAAAGCTGGTGCCATTACTTCTGCCCTATGGCTCCGGTGCAACTGGTCTACACAGGACCGCGATCGCTCTTGGGCAGCCAAACCCATCACGCACCAAAGCCAGCAATTACCCAATCCATGTGTCGCATCGTTGATCCACAAACTGGCAACGAACGTAGCGCGTGTGTGAGTTGCAAAACGTCCTGTTTTGATATTGATGCTGAGAAAACATATTGGGCAGAGTTGCGTAAACCCGGTCGGCGTTTGGTGCAATATGGCTATTTAGGCATGGTGATCGCGTTCTACTTGTATTACTTTCTCTACGCTGGCAACTGGGATTATTACTTTACAGGCGCATGGACGCACGAGGCAGATCAAGTTGCCAATGTGTTTGACACAGGTTTCTATCTCTACGGCTATGCCATTCCCATCCCCAAAGCGCTGGCAGTGTTTATCACCTTCGGCATTTTGATTGCCATTACGTTTATTTGGGGGGTGGTTTTAGAGAAGCTTTGCCGCACTTACATGACTTGGGGTGGTCGTCCAGTCTCCGCAGAACACGCCCAACATCTTGTGTTTACTCTGTTTACAGTAATCTCGTTCTGGACCTTTTTTTCCTATGGTGCCCGTCCGTCGTTAAATCGGTTGCCATTATATCCCCTGCTGGCGTTCAATGCATTGATTGTCGTAGTCGGCTCAATGTGGCTATACCGCACTATCCAGCGTACTTACATTCAGTATGAGCGTGAACATATGGCAATTAGCCTACGCAAGCAACTGCACAAGCTTGAGTTGGATCCAACCTTATTAGATGGACGCGCGATCGACGAACTAACGCCAGACGAAACCTACACATTAGTCAAAGTGTTGCAGGGGTTCTCACAGCAGTTGCGGCTGCATACCTACATCGGCGTAGTGCTGGATTTGTTGGAACAGAAAGCAACCAATGGTTCTGGTAGTTTTGAGTTTTGCAAGAAGCTCCGACAAGACCTGAAACTCAAAGATGCCGACCACTTCACCGCGCTTGAAATGATCGTCACAACGCATCCATCGCTCTTAGCTTCTCGCACACCGTCTTCTGTCCAGATACATGATGCTGTAACGCTAGCAAAAACGATCGCCAGACAGGCAAAGCCATCAAACGTGCATCGAATCGATCGCTAGCAATTACCATCAGCCTCTAGGGATTGCCACTACTTAATCAATGCACACGCTTTGCAAAGGAGTCTACACGCTATGTTGACCTTAAAGTCAATTAATTTTGAGCAACAGCAATTTCAAAGCCATCAGTTAAAGCAAGCTCATCCTGAAAAGATGGAATGGTTGCTGGGGCGCAGTGCTGCCTGCGATTTAGTGCTGCCCAGTCCAGAGGTCAGTCGCATACATGGGCAAATTGTCTATGTTGATGATGCTTACCATTACATTGATGTGGGCAGTAGTTCTGGCTCCTTGCTCAATGGCAAAAGCGTGCCTGCAAACGAGATGTACCCACTCCACACAGGTGATATTCTTCAATTGGGAGAAACGTTTCTGCATCTTGAAGCGTTAACGGCTCCTTCTTATAGTGGGGGTGCTGATGGATTAAAGATCCATCCTTCTGTTTCACTGCCTGACCAGCAATGGGCTGGTGAAGATTTGCAATGCCGTTGCTGCCGCATTGTGAACGAAACACCAGATGTGAAAACCTTCTGCTTTGTTGCAGAGCCACCTGTGCGGTTCAACTATCTGCCCGGACAGTTTGTGAATCTGGCGATCGAAATTGATGGTCAGCCTGTGATGCGATCGTACTCCATTTCATCATCGCCGACCCGCCCCTATCATCTCAGCTTGACGATTAAGCGCGTACTGTCTCCTCCAGATCAGCCAGATCTGCCTGCTGGATTAGTTTCCAACTGGCTGCACGATTATCTCAACGTGGGCGATCGCGTCAAGTTAATTGGCGGACCAATGGGACATTTTTCCTGTTTACCCCATTTGCCCCCCAAGCTGTTGCTGCTTTCGGCTGGTAGTGGCATTACACCCATGATGTCGATGTCGCGGTGGGTGCAAGATACGTTAACCGATTGCGATCTGATCTTTCTCCATAGTGCGCGCACACCCGCAGATCTCATTTTTCGTACTGAGCTAGAAATCATCACTGCCCAACTGCCAAATTTTCAGCTAGCCGTCACGCTGACGCAGCAGCCACAAGGTAACGCCTGGATGGGTTTGACCGGACGCATTTCTGACTTGCTGTTGCATATGGTTGTGCCTGACTTACTCGATCGCGCGGTCTATGTTTGTGGACCCACTAGCTTTATGGACAGCATTCGCCTCTTTCTGGAATCCATGAACTTTCCCATGCAGAACTATCAAGAAGAGAGCTTTGGTGGCAAAAAAGCCCGACCAACTGCACCGGAGCTAACTGCTACTAAAGGCTGGATATCGGAACCGGAAACTGTTATCCATCAGGACAAGAGACATCACGCCCCGTTAACTGCTGCTCAAGCGACCCCTATTGTTCACTTCACACAATCGGAACGGCAGGTGGAAGCAGACGATAGCGCCTCTATTCTAGAACTTGCAGAACAAGAAGGCATTCAGATTCGTCATGCTTGCCGCGTTGGTGCCTGTGGTGCCTGTAAAATTCGCGTTCAGCAAGGGCAAGTGCGGTATGAAGCTCCACCCATGGCCCTTACAGCCGCCGATCAGCAAGCAGGATATGCTCTCGCGTGTGTTGCTTACCCTAATGGATCGGTAACGATCGACGCTTAGTGGCGCAGTAAGGGGGTGAAGGGAGGAAGAGGTAAGGGGTAGAAAAGTGCCTTAAAGTTTCAAAGACCAGCGGGCACACAATGGCACAAAATGTGGTACTTCGGAGGGTGCTGTAATCAGACGACATTGGTCTTGTGCTCGGCTCCCCAAACAGACTCATGAGGCTAGCGAACAGTTCTAAAACCAGATACTTGAAATTCCTCAACTTCCCAACGCTGGGGCGGGCAGACAAGTCCTTTTGATTTAATGGAAGATTGCACCAGGAGTGGATAGACATGCCAATGGTAATCGTAGGCATAGTTCCAATTCGTTTCATGTACGCCTACATCTACAAAGTAACGTCCGTGTTTCAAATCGAGTCGATCGATCTGCAACGTAATTTGTCCTTGCCCTTGCACCACAGGTAGAGGTAGCTCCATCACAGCAGTGTTGGTGTCGATGCAAGTCTGAACATCCTCATGGCTCAGGGTAACGCTAAAGCTCGGAGCAGCAATGGGAACGGGCGAGCGATACCCAATCACAATCTCAAGGGGATCACCACTTTTGATCTCATTGCCTGGTCGTAGTTCTACATCAGTAATCTCAATTTCTTGAGAGCCAAAGCGGTTTTGGTTAACTTGCAGTTCGATGCCCGATCGCGTTAATTGCGGTGGTCGAATGGACGTTCGGCGTAGCGTTTCGGCGTGCATTTCACTCACATACTGCCTAGCCACTACGTCTGGCTCCCCGTAAGCTACTACTTGCCCATGACGTAGCCATAATGCACGATCGCACAATTGCTGTACCTGTTCAGCACTATGAGAAATCAGAACGATCGCACAGCCCTGTTCCTTTAGTTGAGCAATTCTTGCTAAACACTTTGCTTGAAAGGCAACGTCACCAACTGAAAGAAATTCATCTACCAATAACACATCAGGACGAGTATGCACTGCTACGACAAACGTCAGCCGCATCTGCATTCCAGTGCTATAAGTACGGACAGGGCTATCAATAAATGTCTCAAGTTCAGCAAACTCAACGATCGCTTGAAAGGGCAGTGTGGAGGACGGCAGCAGTAACTCTGACTCTTAACCGATCCCACTCTCTCAAAAGCCCAAGGTTTGTCGTAGCTGTTGACCAACACTTTTGAGGGAAAAAGCAGCAGCACGTTGTTGTGCAAGCTTCCCTAGAGCGATGCGCCAAGTGGCATCGTCTAGAAGCACCTCGATTGCTGCTGCTAAAGCATTTGGATTTTCCCGTAACACCATCAATCCACCGGATTGCTCACCGTCTGCCAGAATATCAGGTATGCCAGAAACATCGGTAGCAACGATGGGCAGACCGCAAGCCATCGCTTCAATCGGGGCAACGGGAAAGCCTTCGTGACGTGAGGGTAAAGTATATAAGTCAGCAGCTAGCAGGTAACGACGCATGACAGCGCGATCGAGAATGTATTCATTTACCCATACGATGTTGCTCAGTTCAAGGCTGGCAATCCGTTGGGCGAGGGCATCGGCATCACTGCCTGTGCCAATGAGAAGTAGCACTAGATGACAATGCGATCGATCGCGGCAGATCTGTTGCCAAGCCTCTAGCAAAGTATCTAAGCCTTTGCGGTGAATCTCCATACGCCCGTGATTGACGACGACTAGCGCTTCGGAGGAAATTCCCAACTCGGATCGCGTTTGTTGGCGTTGCATCACAGTTATTGGATCAGCGCGATCGACATGCCATAAGTGCAAATCCAAGGGATTAAAAATTGGGGCGATTTTACTGGCAGGTAGACCATAGCAGGTTTGGATGCGATCTCGCTCCGTCTGGCTTGCCACAATTAACCCAGCACAGGCTTTGAGGGTGAAAGGTCGCAAGGGGGCTTCTAAGCGGCTGAGTTGAAAATCACCCCCCTGAAAGCTAGCAAATACAGGTATGTTTAGCAGTTTGCCTAGCAGGACGCAAAGATCAAACCGGGCATACTCGTATTCCTGGCAGAGGATCGCTTGACAGCCTTCACGCCGCAGTGCTTGAGCTAGTATCCCAATGGGATTTGCCAGGTAAGGAGCAATATCCTTTAAAGCGGCCAAAAATAGCTGCCGGATAGGAGTTACGACCCGAAAAGTTTCCTCCAGTCGCCAGCTATCGAGATTGAGCATTGCTCTCCGCACTTGTGTATGTATGTTCGGCGCAGGCAACACGCAAATAGTAGCTCCGGTGGGTTTGTGGGTGTAGCGAGTCGCTTGCTGAACACGGGCTGAGATACAAAACACGATGGTGCTAACGCCACTCAGCTTGAGTGCCTCAATATAGTTGAACAGCCAGCCGCCCGTCATCTCATTGCAGAAAGCTTCGAAAGAAATACCGATCGTGTCGAGGAAGTCTTCAATCAAGTCTCCCCAAGGCAGCAGGGCGATCGGGGTGAGATCTGAGGGGCTGGTTGGAGGTTTAGATTGCATTGAGCTACTGGGAATTGGGAGGATAAACACGATAAATCAAGACTGCCTCGGTTTCTTCCACTAGATCGCTGTGCTGCTCAACGTGAGTCATGAACTTAGTGTTATTTTGGCGCAGTTCCACTTTGCGATCGCCAACAATGCCCAACAAACTTACTTTCTGATGACGTAATTCATCAAATAACTGGATAGCGGCATCATCATCACTGATTTCCTGATTACCCCAAGAAATTCCTTCCCAAGGAGGCGGAAAGACCCAACCGCGTCGTTGACTATAATAGATAGCCACAGGATCTCCTAAATCATTTGCTATGGTCATTACGAGTTCGTCTGCTTGAGAGAAGCGTTGCATCTCTTTCCCCAACTGGTATCCCTGTTCAGCATAAGGGTAGTACATATATGCCAGCCTGGTTCGTCCAGAAAAGCCAATACAGAGTAAAAATGTGATCGGCAGCAGTAAGGCCAGAACTCGCGAAGTGAGGGTTCTTGCCACGCCCGAGAATTTCATCAATCGACTAAGGACTTGACCAAGAAAAGTGCTCAACGAGACGAGCGCATGTCCCGCTAACGCTGCTGCCGCAGGATTAACTAAATGTAGATTCCAGGGATTATCAACAATTTCGCGTGCGCCCACAAGATAAAACAAAATGGCTGCTGCCATCCAACCATGAAATAGCAAAATGGGTTTTTCTATCGCGCCAAACATGGAACGACATGGAATCGGGATTAACAGACCCAAAATGATTAGTACAGTTGCAGGCGGTGTCCAAAGCCATCCCTGAATATGTTTAATTAACTTGGGCAGGTAATAATCCTCCTGCAACCAAGTCGTCAATCCATGATCCCAGACCCAGTTTCCTCCTCCAGCAAAGTGATAAGGTGGGTAGGACAGGGAAAGGTGAAGAGCCCAGAGATAGTAGGCAATTACCGGAGCCATTACCAGGAAGGAGGCTATCAAAACTGATTTTAGCTTCTTGGGATACCATTTTTGGTGATGGAGCGCACTCAGGATAACATACAACATCGGAAGTCCGATGACTAAACCAGGAAGCTTCGTCAGAAATCCCCAAGCTCCGACGAGAGTAGCAAGCACAAGATCAAAAAATCGATCGCACTGAAAATGGCGTACTAACAACCAGGTGCTTGTAGTTACAAGTGCCACCATTGCTGGATCCGGAAGGAAGGAGCGATCAATGAAGATGTTACCTGGTAAAAGTGCCATCACAGCCGCACTCGCTAATGCTCTTGGTTCATCCCAAACACAGTGAACGAGTTGATACAAGGCAAAAATGCCCCATAATCCGAAAGCAATGGATACACTGCGACCAATCCAGTCCTGCTGGCCTAGAACGACATAGAACAATGCTGCGATATAGGTTACTGTCTGAAACTCCCTCCCCTGATAGCTGGGTCCTGCTCCATTCCAGTTCACTTCAGGGTAAAAAATATTCCAGTTTTTGCGGTAGAAGTTTTCGGACATCATCGCCGTGCTCGATTGCCGCCAACTAAATGCATCGATAAACGGTTGGTCAATGGCATATAGCCGAAGCACAGATGCCCCAACTAAGATAGATAGAAGTATGTAAATAGATGATTTTGAATGTGAATGAATACGTTGCATGGTGGGGCTGCAATATCAAAATTGCTAATAGAATAATTATGGCTTTTGCCAAATCGAAGCCGTTTCGCTGCCTTTTCCTATCGGACGATGCGACCAGTAGCCTATCCAAGTTAAAGGAGTAAGGAGACCACAAATTGCATAGCGCAGTGATCTAGGCAGTTTAGAGAAAGCAAGATCATGGCACAGCACGGTCACCGGATTAATAAAAGTGGCGTAGTGCAGACAGGGTAGGGGAACCAGCGTTTTCAGAGCATTCAATGTATAGCCGCGCCGGACGTGTCCCCACTCTGCCATGATGTCCGCTTCATCTGGGCAGATGGGTTTCATAAAATCGTAATAGGGAAAGCGCCAGGTCGCGGAATCGGGAGTGCTAATTAGCAGGAAGCCATCGGGTTTAAGGACACGCAAAGCTTCAGCAATCGCTAAGCGATCGTCTGGAATATGCTCCAGCACATCAAACATAGTTACCGCATCAAAGGATGCATCGGCAAAGGGTAGCTGAGTTGCATCACCACAGATGAACTGCACGTTAGATTGTCGGTTACACGCTGCCTGAACATATTGTGGGTCAAGATCGAGGTTGGTGATCTTGGCTTGCGGATAGAGGAGCGCTGTCAAACCGCCTTGCCCACCACCGACTTCTAAGATGGTTTGAAAGTGGCAATCAGGGGCGATCGTGTAAATCGCCCGCATCTTTTCGCGGTAGAAGAAGCCTAAAGTCAGTGGATGGGAGAAGGGATTCTGCGCCAAAAACTGACCTAACGATTGTTTGGCGGGAAGAATAGGAGAGGATGATTCAGGGTTAGATAAGGTAATTTCAGTCATGATGCTCCGTTAAGAGTTTAGAAGCAAAGGATATTGGGGTCGCAGGCGTAAACACGTTTTGTAGGAAAAAGACTAAACCCGATAGGCACCCTAAAAGTTCAACAAAAACTGTGCGGTAGCGCCCATGAAACCTATTGATCAGTCCACGTGCTACCAACCACAGATAATATTCCGGCAAAATTACTAGCAGCCGAAATAGATTGCCCCAGTGATAGTGATTGAAAGTTTGAATCAGGAGGGCAGCTACGTGCCCACGCATATAGGCATACATTTGGTGCTTGAGACCATCCAGCCCTCGGCGATGATAGTGGTAAATTACAGCACTTGGTTCATAGCGGCAGCTATAGCCCGCAGCCAGCACGCGATACCAGAACTCAGAATCTTCGCTGCAACCAGCGGCTCCGGCTCCAAGGCGCTCATCAAAGCCGCCCACCTGCTCAATCACGGCGCGTCGAAGCGCCATACTGGCTCCTGCACCAATCTGCCAAACGGGTACTCCAAAGGGCTTTTTAGTTTGAAAGTATTCGGAGTCAAACACAAGGGCGCGACATTCGTGCTTAAACCCAGTCGCACCATGATGAAAGGCAACTTGGGCTTCAGTTTCCAGCTCGGCAGGCAGCATTAACCCCGTAACTACCATAACCTTTGGATTATGAAAGCCCGATCGCAGTCGTAGCAGCCAAGTGGGATGCACTTCCACATCATCATCGGTGAACATAATAATCTCGCTTGTAGCCTGCTGGATGCCAGTGTTGCGCGCCACACTTAACCCAGGACGAGGTTCTAATACATAGCGTATCTGGGGAAATTGTGCCATGAGCTGTTGAGTTGCGTCGGAGGTAGGCGCGTTATCGACTACCAAAATTTCATCAGGCGGTGGCACAAGTTGTTGCACCGATCGCAAGCATTGGGCAAGTTGTACTGGACGATCGCGTGTGCAAATGACGACAGAGACGGATGCTTGAATGGACGCAATGGTTGATTCCCATTGACGTTCTAGAGTAGCCATTGGATGTTCTAGTGCTTGCAGCGCGGCAAAGTCGGGCGGAGGTTCGGGTGGAACCGGTCTAAATGGAATTCTCGGCGGGAAAGCCTTGAAGCCCTGCTCTAACAGTCGATCGCCCACAATGGGGGTAATTGTCTGGACGGCTAAGTTGGCAAGCTGGCTAGCGGGTATTGGGAGTTGGCTGGCGAGAATTTCCTGGTAGCCCAAAAATATTGATCGCCACCAGAAGGTGACAAAAATGCCGTCGTAACCTCGCTCTGCTGACAAACTGGGCAGGTCTATACTAAGATCAACCGGTTGAATTTTCCAGCGCCAATTCAACATACTTTTGCACATCCTAATAAAGCTTGTTGTCGATCGCGATCAGACTGCAAGAGTTGAATAATACCCACCCACTGCCCTTGCACAAAACTCCACTGAATTGCTACATCCACTGCTTCTACCTTGCCCAGAGCCGCACGTAAAGTTTGAATCAGAATCTGCAACGAGGATTGAGTCGTTTTCTGTACTGCTGCCTGTATCCAGCCTGAAAATGAACCCGCCCAAAGCATAAGGTCTGCATGCATTTGGCATGTTCCTAAGCTAAAATTCATTGACTTCAGGTAGGCTTCAGATGTGCGGCGCGGTGGAATTAAATGCTGCAATTCGCAAGCTGGTGTATAACATAGGGCATAGCCTGTACCTCGAAGGCGGAGCGCCAGTTCCACATCGCCGCCAGAGATCAATTTAGTGCCGATGCGATCGGGCATTAACTGATGTTTGATCCAGCCGCAGGTAATCAAAGCTTGACGGTTGACGACCATGCCAGCGCCTACCAGGCAATCTCGCTCTTGCACCTGAAAGCCGTGTTCCTGCTCGGCAAAGGAGTAACCATAACGCAACACAAAGGGCGGGGGTGGAGTCTCCCATGTCAACACGACGCGCCCACCAAAAGCGCCACAATCAGGATGGTGCGCTGCAAAGTGGACGGCTTGTTCAACCCAATTGGGTTTCAGCACACAATCATCATCGACAAAGGCAATCCACTGAGCCGTGGTGTTCTGTACGCCGCAAAGTCGCGCTGGAGTTAAGCCCTGCGTTGTTTCTTGGACTACGCGCAGATGGGGAATTTTACCAGCAGCGATCGCCTGCTCAACCAAAGCCATAGTGCCATCTGTACAGTTATTGTTCACCACCAACACTCCCCATTCAATAGTTTCAGATACTTGCTGCTGGGCAATAGCAGCGAGAACGTGATTGAGTTGCGTCGCATTGTTGTAGGTGCAGATGACAAGTTCGATCGTGAGTGGCAAAGATGGCGAATTCATAAGCATTGCCTCCGAATTGCAGCGACCCGTTTTTGCGATCGAGCATATTCCCCAAATACGCCAATAATGCCGCCCCAGAACTCTGCTAGCACCATCGCAGGCGATAAGACGTGTTGTCCAGTAAGGCTTTGTTGGAGTTGCCAGAGTTGATTTTTCAACCACCAGGCGATCAGTTGTAGCAGTTTCGCTCGTTGAGAGGGGTCAACCTGAAATGATTTGATGACAAAGGACATGAACCCCAAGCCCCAGGTCCAATACTGGTGTTGTAATTGGCTAAGTTCCCGTCGATGCTGATGATAGATCAGATATTGTGGTTCGTAGACAAGGGGATACCCAGCCCGGATGACTCGATAAAAAATATCCAGATCGCCGCCACCGGGGAGAGGTTTGCCAGTGTCAAGCGCCTCATCAAAACCGCCTAACTCTAGCAAGAGGTGACGCTGAAACGCCATATTGCAGCCGGCACCAAAGATGCCAGCACCACAGGGATAGCATGGGTTCTGCGGCAACGTTTGACCATAGCGAATTTTATCGAACCCGCGTCGAAAGCCGCCCCGCTGCTCAAACAGAATTTGGGCATCGGTTTCTAGCTCGTAAGGCAACACTAAACCGGTAAAGGCTCCCGCATCCGGATTTTCGACCCAGGCTTCCTTGAGTCCATTGAGCCATTGGCGATCGACCACAACATCATCATCCAAGAAGGCTAACAGTTCGCCTGTAGCCGCGTGCAGCGCATGATTGCGCGCAAAATCCAGTCCGGCTTTTGGTTCGCGGGTGTAGCGAACGGTGGGCATCGTCATTACCAAAGCTTGAGTGCGATCGTCACTCGGAGCGTTATCCACAACTAAAATTTCAAACTGAGACGAATCATTTTGTTGGAGCGCCAGGAGCGATCGCAGCAGCCGCGCTACGTTATCGGGTCGATCTTTAGTACATATAGCCACACTCAGGCTAGGAAAGCCTTCGGGAGAGGGTGGGGGCAAGATTTCAGCGCGAATTTGCTCTTGCAGAAGCTTGGCTCCAACGGCTTGGGCAATTAACGGTTCTAGCTGAGCTGGCGGGAACTGACAACCTGGTGAGAGTGCTTGCAACAGTAGACCGATCGGGCGATCGCGATACCGCAAGATCAGCGCCATGCCACTATGGTTGGTAGGAATTTCCACCGTAGGTAATGGCTGGGTAAGTTCGAGGTGAGCGATCGTGTATGGCATCGGTGAAGCTTAGCAAGAGTGGACGCAAGCAATCGGTAAGGACAATCTAGTTAAATTGACACGCTGCGGTTTTGCAGGCGATACAGTTGGGTAAACAGTTGATTTTGATTGAGGAGACGCTCTAAATTTCCTTGCTCCACCAGGCATCCATCCTGAAGCACAATGATTTGGTCGGCGTGCTCGATCGTGGCAAGGCGATGAGCAATCACAATCACGGTGCGATTTTGGCTGAGGGTGTTGAGGGCATCTTGAATCAGATGCTCAGAAATGCTATCCAGGGCGTTGGTCGCTTCGTCAAGGATCAGAATCTCGGGGTTGCGGACGATTGCCCGCGCTAGCGCGATCCGCTGCCGTTGTCCTCCTGATAGCCGCAAGCCGCGATCTCCCACTGGCGTTTCGTAACCTTGGGGCAAGTCTTGGATAAACGGCTCGGCATTCGCTAATTGCGCCGCCGCTGCAATTTCAGTATCGGTAGCATCCAAACGCCCATAAGCAATGTTTTCGCGCACCGTCGCATTGAAGATATAAACTTCCTGACTCACAATGGCAATCCGATCGCGCCAAGTAGCTAGATTTAGCTCAGCTAAAGGGCGATCGTCTATGTACATAGCGCCTGTGGTTGGCTCATAAAATCGACAAATCAGGTTAATTAGAGTGGATTTCCCCGCTCCTGATGGACCAACGATCGCTGTAGTTTTACCTGCGGGAATCTCAAAGCTGAGGCGATTAAGGGCAGGTCTCTCTTGCGAGTTATAAGCGAAACTGACCTCATGGAAGCTTAGGGAACGCTGCAAACCGCGAAAGGGTCGTGTGCCGGAGACAATGTAAGCTTTGTTGTCACATCGTAAAAATGCCGCCACGTCTCGCACTGCGCTACTCCAACTCAACAATCCTACTCGTGCGGCATCCAACTGTTGCACCTGCGGCTGCAAGCGGTAGAGAATGAATAGAAAGGTTAGTAACGTGGGTAGCGAGACTTGGTGTTGCGACAGCACGCTTGCCAACAGTGACAGCAGCACTAATGCTGACAGCACTTCATACATCGGGTTAATCGCTGCCGAAATTACATCAAGCTTCAAAAATGCTCGTTGCACCCTATGAGAGGCGTGATCGAACCGTTCCTGTTCATAGGACTCACGCCCAAAGGCTCGAATCACTCGCATCCCGGTTAGCCCTTCCCACATGCGCCCTGCTAAGGCTGTGTTGGCTGTTACAGCCTGCTGCCCAACGTGTTTGGCTGCTCGTGTGATCCACTGAATGCAGAGCGAAATGCTGCCCATGACCAGCCCAACAATTAAGGTGAGCTGCCAAGAGATCAATTGCAAAATGACGATAAACACCAGCAGCGTGCAGAGGTTAGCAATTAGGTTAAACAGATGCCCTACGGCACGGGTGGTGTTCCAAGTTTCGGTCGCGAGCAAATTGGAGAGCTGGCTGTAGTTATACCCTTCTAAGCAGCTATCACTCACGTTGAGCATTTGCCAAAACATTCTCGAACGCAGCCGGTGCCCAACATTGGCGTTCAGCCAACTTAACAACACGGTGTTGCCATAGATCAGTCCATTTTTGAGTAAAATACAACCAAAAATGCAGCTGGGAATCATTACTAAGCGCTGTGCCGTTGAAAATTGACCAAACAATCGATTGAGAAAGCCAATTAACAGATTAGAACTTGTTGCCTGTGTAGCTGGATCAAAACTTTGGAGAAACGGAATCAGTAAACTAAGACCGAAACCTTCTAGCCCTGATGACAACAAGCCTAGGCTGACTACCACAGGCACTACCCAACGGTAGCGCTGTAATAACAGCAACAGCGATCGTATAGCCTCAACTTCGCGCATGAGCTAAGCCTCTAGAACACTGTAACTTTCAAACATTCCATCACCGGATCAGCGCTTTGGAAACCCTGCCAGTACAGGTACAAGCGCATGAAATACATTGCCAATTGTCACCATGACCCAGGCTGTCAGACGACGTTTGGGTCCAATTAAGCACCCAAAGACGTTCCCGCTCGGTGGTGCCACATTGGGAAACCGCTGGTTTGGCGAGGGCGATCGCCAAACCACCCAGCTATTCCGTAACACAAGTTGATAGAGACTGGGACGGATCAAGGGCGTGATGGGATCAGAGCGCAAGGCACGACCAATCCATACCAACGTATTACGCGCATCGCCAGCCCGATCCGCTTCAAAAGCCAGATACATGAAAAAGTTGCCCTTGCTTAGACGAAAGAGGCGAGCAGATAATCGTGGTTGACGCTGCTTCGCACCCTCCAGTGCTAAACAGTAAGAGTTAGCCATTGCCGTATAGTCTCGCGACATGCTGGTTGGCAATTTGCGGTAGCCCACCAAAAATTCCGGCACCACATTAAAGGCATACTTTTCAGCTAGGCGTAAATACAAATCCCAATCTTCACAACCCTGGGCACGCTGCGCCCAAAATTCTGGGTCATATCCGCCTACGGTTTCTATGCAACAGCGACGGATTAAAGAAGCACTGGCATTACCGATAAAGTTATGGCAGAGCAGAGTGAGAAAGACATCTTTGGTGATTGAAAAAGCACGAAATCCGTCAAGAGGTGCATCAGTTTCGTCAATATAAACAGACCATGAATAAACTACTCCTACAGAAGAGCCACCTTCTAAAGCGCAATTCACCTGCTTTGCGATATTTTCAGGGTGCCAAAGATCATCCGCGTCGATCGGTGCAATAAATTCTCCTCTAGAATGCTGAATTCCTAGATTGCGAGCAGCAGCAACACCTGAATTTGATTGATGTAATAGCATAACTCGATCATCCCGACGAGCAATCTCACTGACAATTTCAACTGTGCGATCGTGAGAGCCATCATTTACAACAATCACTTCAAGATTCTGATAAGTTTGGTTTAGAACAGAGTTTAGTGTTCGCTCCACAAACTGTTCAGCATTATAAGCAGGGATGATAACAGAGACTAATGGTAAAAGTTGTTTCTCACATGGATAATTCATTGGTATTAGTAATTGAGTGACTCTATGTTGCTAAACCACAGCTTTTTTTCAGAACCTTGATTGTCCTTGCTACCGTTCTTGCCTGATACTGGTTTTGCCAGTAAAGCAGACTGCCCAGCACAAAGGCAAAACCGCTGTAAAAGTAATAGAACCAGTGCATCCCAATCGATCGCACCATAAAGGTAAAGCCACGTTTTCTATAAAAGAAACGATAAATATCCCAATTAATGAACAGTAGAAGAAAAGTGCTTATCAGTATCAAGAGTACAAATTCACTCTTGAGAAAACTTGCTAGCGTCGCTAAGAGCAAACTATAGATTGCTACAACGCTAATTCTGCTAGTGGTTTGAAGATTGAGGTCATTGATAACGTTAGCTTGGTTGCTGAGTAGCAACTGAGTCCAGGGGATAGCGCGATCGAATACTTCTGTTTTGACCAAGCTATTCAATCGCCATGCTTTGTGGTGTTTGACCTGTACCTGTTTAGCGAGGTGAATTCTGCCACCTGCTTGCCGAAGACGATAGCCTAAATCGATGTCCTCAATACTGGGACGGGGATAGCGCCGAACATCAAATCCACCTAATGCCAAAAAGGTAGAACGTTTTACTGTTCCACACCCTGCCCAAAAGGTGGAAGCCTCCTCCTTGCCATGCTGGTGAACATAATGATGAAACAGGTTTTTGTACTGTGCGATGAAATTGGGTGCTCTAGGAGCATCATCATAGGAACCAAAAACTGCATCGACCTCTGGACAACGCTTTAATTTGTTCGCAAGGTTGGCAAGGGTATCCGGATGAACTTCACAATCTGCATCAATGAAACAGAGATATTCGGCTTTGGCAACTTGGGCACCCAAATTTCGAGCCGCTCCCGGTCCTAACCGCCCCTCGGTCTGTAGGAGCGTTGCCTCCATTCTTTTTGCCATCGCAGCAGAATTATCCGTAGAGCCATCATTAACGACAATCAATTCCCAAGCCCTAAAACTAGATTGATCGATCGCCTCTAGACACGCAGCAAAGGCATGGCCTCCGTTGTAAACCGGAATAATGATCGAAAGAAATGGATGTGCAGACATAACGTTCACCAACTGCCTGTATGTAGACAAATGCTCGTGAGGAACTAGCCGCTTAAGAGGTGTTTAAACTGCCCCTATCCCTGTCAAATGCTGGCAAGAGTGCCTTACATCCAACGCCCAGCGGCAGACATCAGCGGTTTAACGTCTGCTGCCTCCTTTGGAAATAGCTCTTCAATGAGGCGAAAAACATCTTCAATCACGCCATCAGAGTTCATATAATGAAACGAGCCAGTTCTGCCAGCGAGGTGAAGATTATTCCACTGACTGAGATAGTCTTTGACTCCTTTCAACTTCTCCTCGTAGCCAACGCGATAAACCGGATAGGCATAAGGCACCCGCATCACCCAGCTTTTGTAGACATCCTTTTTCTCAATCCAACCAATCTGGTTCATCTGCTCAACCACTGTATTGAGGATGTCAGCATCTGACATTTCCCAGGTTGCCTCATCTCGGCTCGAAAAGATTTCAATGGCTAGTGAAGTAAAGTCATCATTGGGAACCATCTCGTATGACCAGTTTTTGGGTTCGTGGGTTCGTCCAAAGGTAA
The DNA here is from genome assembly GCA_036703925.1 of Candidatus Sericytochromatia bacterium. GTDB lineage: Bacteria > Cyanobacteriota > Cyanobacteriia > Leptolyngbyales > Leptolyngbyaceae > Stenomitos. Next base: position 5,586 of record DATNQS010000376.1, on the reverse strand, counting down.
GATCTTTTGCTGGGAAATAAGTCCAGCTATCTTCACTTACCTGCTGTTGTTTCAAAGCAACAAAGAGACAAATAAGGTCTCGGTACTCTAAGTCATACTGCTGCACAACCTTCTGGCTATCCAGGTCTTCAGGTATTGCCTGCAACAGAAAGTTGAGGGGAATAGTTGAAACAACTTGCTCTGCTGCAATTGTGTGCATTGTTCCATCTTGATGCTGAATGCCTACCTGAAAACCACTTTGGGTTGGCACCAGCTGAGAAAGCGACGTGCTAGTGTGAATGACACCACCCATGGCAACAATTTTTGCTTTCAGAGCTTCTGTAATCATGCCAAACCCTGCACGAGGGTAATAAAACTCGGAAATAGCGGTTGCTGGTGCATTTTTAGGAGGAGCGATCGCGTGCTTAATTGTTCTCCACAGGCTAGGAACACCAATACGTTGCGAAGCCCAAGTTGATGAAAGCTGGTTGCAGGAAATGCCCCAAACTTTTTCTGTATAAGGCTTAAAGAACACTTTGTAGAGCGCTCTACCATAGCGTTTGATAACCCAATCTTCAAACGAGCAATCTTGTCGGCTCCTCTCAGTAAGCTTGGCAATGAGATAGCTAGTAACCATTTGCACCGCTTTAAAGGGAGAGAACACAGATAAAGCGCCCGGAAACTGAATGGGGTAATTAACGAACTTTTCCCCAAGATAGATATGGCTTATGCGAGGAACCGTCAGTAAATCATCTTTCAGCAAATCTTTTAGCCATTGCACTACGGTTGGATTGTTGCTATGGAACCGATGTCCACCAATATCAAACCGAAAGCCTTCTTGCTCAAAGGTGCGCGCTAGTCCACCAACTTCAAGACCTTTTTCAACTAGAGTGACGTGGCACCCTCTGGTTAGCAACTCATACGCTGTTGCCAGACCCGCTATACCACCGCCCAGGATGACAAAGTGTTGACTTGAGTCTGTCCTTAACTTAGCTGCGTCTGCCGCATATTCTGAACGTTTGACCATAGTCATCGGACTGGGTTCCTGTGGGAATTACTTAGTAAATTCAATGCCCCATGAGTGCAAGCAGGAGAACTTAGACCAAAGAGGGTGATTTCACAAGTAAATGGCTGTGAAAAGTGTAATTCGTCCTGAAAAGCCCTAGCAGAGGCTTGTTGGGCTGAACTGTTGATCAGGTTGAGAGCAAGCTAACGACTACACCAATGCAATAAAGATGACACACTTAACCAAAGTGGTTGAAGCGTCTCTCAGTATTTACACCCAAAAAAGAAGTTTTGACCAAGCATTTGTAATTTCAACGAAGTTCATCCAAATCTTCCGGATGAAAACTCCAGGTGCTGTAGAAATAACATTTAGCACGGTACTTTCATCACAGTTATAAGGCAACGCTCTAAACTGGCTTTACACATTAGACATATTAAAGCTGTTCAACTTTGATCCAGATGAATAGAAACATACCGTCCCAATAAGGCTCTCTAGAGGAAATAATGAGCTATTTCGTTATTGTTTGGATTGTCCTACTTACTATTGGCCACTTAATTGGTATAGGGCTGCTTAATATTTTGCAGATCAGCTATTTGACGCGAGTTGGCGATCGTCTGATCGTCTCTGTGTGGGTGGGAACTGTCACATTGGCGATCGCTCTCTTAACAACCGCTCTCGTTCTTCCTTTATCTCCACTTGTAGGAGCAGCAGTTGCAGGAAGCCTTTGTTTGATGGCGTTGTCGTCAAAACGCACTCGAGCAGAATTGGTGGCGTTAAGATCAACGGTATCGAGAAAGAAAATTTTTGGCTTCTTGACTCTGGCGATCGCGATCGCTGCTCTAACGACTCGTCAAGTTACTTGGTATGACACAGGGTATTACCATTACCAAGTGATTCAGTGGCTAGAAAAGTTTGGCACTGTTCCGGGTGTAGCCTTACTGTTTCCCAACTTCGGCTTCACTTCATCCTGGTTTGCCTTTGCTGCACCTCTCAATGCTGAAATTTTTGATGCCCGCGTCAGCGCAGTTACAAATGGCTTTGTTTTTCTCATCGCCACCCTACAATTCTTCATCTGCTTAACGTACTGTTTGAAGCGTAAAGCCTATTTAAGCGATTGGTTTATGGTAGCTTGCTCACTCATACTTTTGCCAGTTTTATTGTTGGTAAGTTCGTTGGCAACCATTTTGGTATCCCCATCTCCTGATATTCCGATCATCTTTCTTGTAGAGGTTACGGTCTGGTCGATTTTAGGACTCTCTGCTTATAAAGAGCCTTTTCCAGCAAACAGCGAAAGGGCGATCGACGCTGAAGTAATTCCGCTATTCCTAGCAGCAGGAGCAGTGACCGTAAAACTGACCGCTTTACCAGTTTTATTGATCTCCAGCTTATTTTTCATTTTTATTAGAGGGTTTAAAGCGCGACGAATTTTGGTTGGAGGGGTAGTAATCACATTAGCGATCGCCCCCATGCTTATCTCTGGAGCCATTACGTCCGGGTGTCCAATTTATCCATCTTCTTTGTTCTGTCTCGATTTACCCTGGTCGCCAGCCCTGGAAGAAATCAAGCAGACAGCAAACGGGACGCATAGCGTAATAACTTGGGCAGACTCATCGCCATCTGTTATCCATCCTGGGCTCTGGTCACTTTGGCTCTGGTTTAACTCCTCCATCCAAAAGCAATTCATGGCTTTGTTAATCCTATTTTCAATCTTTCCTGCAATCTACCTTGCAAGAAAAGTAAAAATGGATCGGTTCTCTGAACAGCTTTGGGTGATTTTAATAGCAGTCTTAGGAATCGTATTCATCATACTGCAATCCCCTTTCTTCAGGTTTGCGATACCCTATCTCGTTCTTTTACCTGCTTTAGGCATGGCAATCTACTTTCAAAATAATTTTGAGGATACCTTTAACACAGTCGTTGAACGGTTAAGCTCGCAGTTCCCGTTTCGAAATCTCTACAGATTTCTGCCCATCATCTGTCTTTCTTTAATCGCTTCAATCATCACAAGCTACGCCAGCAGCAACTCATTTCAGTTATTGTTGCCTCCTCAAATTCAGAGAATTTCTTTTGAGAAGAAACAAGTCAATGATATTACCTATTTTTCTCCTGTTCAGAACGTCTTATGTTGGGCAACTCAGCTTCCCTGCACAGTTCAGGTTTCACCCAATGTTAAACTTCGTGATTCAGCAGAGGGGATTGCTGGTGGCTTTGTTCGCATCCGAAATTAAGTTGATCACCTATTTAATTATGTTGCAGAAACGGGGATGGGTAACGCAGTAAGGCTCTGCAACCACTTTTCAGTCTATTTGTAGGAAATCCTTCAAGGCGATCGCTGCTTACCCCTACGGTAGATTGAATTGAGTTATCCCTTAGAGACTGCAACAACACTGCTACCGGTGTTGCGATCGAACAGCACTCGTGGTTTAAGCAGGATTCTGAAGAGTAGCCAAAGCGATCGTAATTCTCCTGGAGCGCAGCGGCTTTTCCACTGGCCTGGACGGCAAAACAACATTTCTACCAGCTGTCTCTGCTGTTGGAGAGTAACGGCTTCAAAGCTCACGCGCACTGTGGGATAAACATCATCAGCACTCGTACAAGTTGCGCGTCCTCGAAGGGTTAGCCCTGCTTCCAAAATTGCCAATGACACTGGCACGGTTGCATCCGCTTCCCCCTGCTTATTGAAGGACTGTACTGCTAGAGGAAAACCCATTTGAGTTAAAACGACGACTGCGCCAACTTCTGAAAGAGCTGTTGTGGAACCCCAGAACAATTTCTCCCCCACGCGCAATTGCACTGTTCGCCGTAAGTCAAACCATTCATAGAGGCTAAGGCGAGGTACATCCAGCAATACCAGCAGCGCGATCCCTAAAGTCAAGAGATTATAGACACTCCAAATCAATCCTAAATCGAAGCCCTTCATCTTTTCAGCCATAACGGGTGACATACCCGGCTGCCACATTCCGATCGCCAAAGTGAGACCCAGGCTTGTCCAGAGGCTAAACGCACTCGCTATAAAGACAATAATTAACGGAAATGCCAACTGCCAATTAAAAAAGAAGCGATCGCTTGATGTGCCTTTGGGTGTCACTTTAAATCCTTTGCCAAAGGGATTCAACATCGTTTTGATGACCGTTAATGCCAGTGGAAAACACAGCACTAGCGAGTAAATATCTGCCAGCAACGCCGATCGAGAACGGTTGTTGAGCCAGGAGAACACGCTCAAGTTCACCAAATAATACGGTACAAAAAAGTAAAGCAGATCGGCTCCTGTCGCCCGCAGTGGAATTACACCAAGAAACGCATACGCGATCGGTATTAACAGGAAACCCACACGAGAAATGCTGGTAAACCAATGCAGCAAACCTTCCAGGTAAGCAAGCCGTTGTATCGGGCGCAACCCGCGAATAGTCAGGGGATTGGCTTTTACAAAAAATGCCTGTAACGTTCCCTGTGCCCAGCGAACGCGCTGTAATGCTTGATCTGCCATACTCTCAGCCGCCAGACCCGCACTCAGCTTTTCGTTGAGGTAGACCAGCTGATAGCCCTGCGCTGCCAAACGAATCCCAGTAAAAAAATCTTCGCTCAGAGATTCTGTGACAAAGCATCCGGTTTCCACCAGAGCAGAGCGGCGAACAACAAAAGAGGTGCCAGAGCAAATCACACCTCCAGCCCCGTCTCGCATGGGTTGAATCTGACGATAAAACACCTCTTCTTCGGGCGTGAGAATGTGTTCTAAGCCTAGATTGCGAGCGATCGGATCAGGGTTATAAAACGCTTGCGGTGTTTGCACTAGCGCCACTTTTGCCTCTTGAAAGAAGCCTACGGTGCGGGTCAGAAAGTTTTGCGTGGGCACGAAGTCAGCATCAAAAATGACAATCAGTTCACCTGTCGTATGAGCGATTGCATGGTTCAAATTTCCAGCTTTGGCATGGTGATTATCTGGACGGCTAATGTATTCACAGCCCAGCACTTCTGCCAGTGCTTTTACCTCTGGACGGCGTGTATCATCGAGCAAGTAGATCGTTTTGGAACCATACTCCAATGCCTGACAGCCAATAATAGTGCGTTGCAGAATGAAGGGTGGTTCGTTATAAGTGGGAATGAAAATATCAACAGTGGGAGTGAACACGCCACTGAGTACTGCCTCAGATAACCGATCGGCTTCGGGTCGGCGGCTACCATCGGGATCACTACGCGAACCGCGCACCCGTAACAGCAAAATAAGTTGAATGATGCCACCGACCAGCATGATCAACTCTAGAAAAAACAGCCCCAGACTAAAAACGCCATTGAGCGGGGTACTGAGGTTGAGCGTTGAGAGCGATCGCCAGAGCAAATAGCGAACCGTTAGAATAGCCAGAATACCGACCACCAAAGTTCTTGACCAGGGGCGTGGACGTGGCGACACCCGCATGATCACTAAGACCACCAATAAGAGCGCGACCGTCCAAAACAGCAGGTAGCCCCCAAGCATCATGGGCGCTTCTACCCACATTGGCGGCTGTTCCTGCAACTGGTTTAAATGTTGAAAAATCTGGCTGGTTGTCCCTTCTTTAGCAAACCATGCCGCTACGATCGCCCCAGCTAAAGCCACGCCACTC
>DATNQS010000375.1:0-5026 GCA_036703925.1 Candidatus Sericytochromatia bacterium | reverse complement strand
CAATTGGTGGGGGTTCCAGTCCAGGATGCTGATAGTGCTGCCCACGCTGCCACCATCTTGCAGCAACGAGGCGTTGAAACAGTTGTAATCAAGCTGGGCGCAACCGGAGTTTTCTGTGCGACACCGGAGGAATCGTTCTTTGTACCAGCGTTCAAAGTAGAGGCAGTAGACACAGTTGCGGCTGGTGATGCCTTTAATGGCGGACTTGCCGCCGCCTTAGCAGAAGGGTTATCACTCCGAGAGGCGATCGTCTGGGGTGCAGCCACCGGAGCACTAGCGGCAACGAAAGCAGGCGCACAGTCGTCCTTGCCCGATCGCGCCACAGTTGAGGCGTTTCTTAGAGAACGCGATCGCTAGGTCTCGGTCTTTAGCCATTGGCGCGATCGATCTCACAGAGTGCCAACGATCGATCTTCAAAAAACCAGTCTTCAAAAAAGAAATGGGTTCAACTTAATAAGTTAAACCCACTCAAATCATTGAACTATCTAGTTGAAGCAATAAAACAGGTCTAACTTGCAGCGCTTAAACGGCTACCGCTTGAGAAAGACCATTCAACTGCATATCTTTTTGTTGCCACACCTGACCATCGAGCGCCATTTGCTCAATTAAGCTGGCAAGCCGCAGCGCTTTAAGCGCCTGTTCACCACCTACAGACGGCTGACTGCCGCCCCGTACACAGCCCACAAAGTGTTCCAACTCAGCATTGAGTGGTTCGATATTGCTGGTGTAGACTTTTTCGATGAGACCATCCTGCCGATACAACACCTGACCGTGATCAGTGATGCAGTTGGCAGTCGTGCGTCGATGAATCAAAATCTCATTATTGAGGAAATCGGCTTCAGTGAGAGAATTTTTGCAATGGGCAGCAATGCGGCGGATCTTGCGGTGCGTTACCTTACTGGAGGTAAGGGTTGCAACGATACCATTCGCAAAGCCGAGAGTCGCGGTCACATAGTCTAAAAAGCCTGAGTCAGAGGCACGGCTACCGCTAGCAGTAAGCTTAACGACGGGGGAGGCTGCTAGTTCTAGCATCAGGTCAATGTCATGAATCATCAGATCCAGCACCACAGACACATCGTTGGCACGATCGGCGTAGGGGCTCATCCGATGCGCCTCAACTGCCAATAGCTCTTCAGTTTTGAGAATTTTATTCAGTTCTTGAAAGGCAGGGTTAAACCGCTCAATATGCCCAACTTGCAGAATACATTGAGACTCTGCGGCTGCATTCACTAATGATTCGGCTTCGGCAATGCTGGCAGCGATCGGTTTTTCAATCAGCACGTGTACACCCGCCTGAAGACAGGTCATGCCAACCGAATGGTGTAAGCGAGTTGGTACAGCCACACACACTGCATCAACATGTAATAAGAGATCGCGATAATCTTCAAAAAAGCGAACTCGATATTTGCTAGCAGTATCAATGCCACGTTCGACGTTGACATCCGACACGCCCACCAACTCGACATCCTTCAGCATACTTAGGACGCGAGTGTGATGCTGACCCATATTACCGACACCGATCACGCCCACCCGAATTGGTTCCGGATGACTTCTCTGTGACTGTACGCTCGTAAGATGAGCGTTTGCCATTTGTATACCTGAACAAGCCGACGAAATGCGATTGGGCACTTCCACTTCTGTACTCTCCTCCACCACCAAGAAAATGACTAAGGAACGATTTAAAGCCGTGTTAGCCACCAAGATGGTAGCATAGCGTCTCTATTTGTGAAGAATTTCAAAGTCGTGTCAAGGTTCCCCATTTTGTTGTGAATTTATCTACCGACTCTTTGCAGCAATATTTTGCCTCTGTTTCTTTTTAAGATTTTGCACAGCCTCGAATAAGCGGCTTAGGAATGCTAGAAAATAGGGAACTCTTTATAAATAAGACCCACTTATTCTCTTTGATACTTGTACGTGCTGATGAAACGCTTTTCACCTCAGTTTAATCGTCATTCAATCCGGCAGTATGGCATGGCAGGGGTAATGGGTCTGCTCCTCGTTATGGGCGGACTGGCGTTAAAGCCTGCTTCCAGGTCGATCGCCGATACCCCTCAACTGCTAGCAGGGAATCGTCAACAAAGTCAGGCAAAGGCTATTTCTAGAGTGGCACAGCGCCAGGAGCAGACTCGTCAGATTCGCCCTGAGAACTTTAGCCTCGCTCGCTATCCGGTCACCAACCAGAACGAAAAACACTGGCGCAATTTGCTCTGGACAACTGCTGTTGTGCAACCACAGGAAGCGTTTGCTGCTGACGCGATCGAGCAAATTCTCTCGCTGGGAACCCGCCCAGGACTATCGGATGCACAAAAACGTACGATCGATATGGCAGCGCGAGTGGGCACACAACTGTATTTGAGCAATCCTACTCGGTACGCCAGCATCGGCGACCAATTTCGGCAGACGATCGACCGCAGCACTGACCCCGAATGGGTTGCCATGTCGTTGTCTGGGCTAGCCAACGGCGGACTGTCGCCCGAACAAATTCAACCGCTTGTCGGACGGGTCAAAGCACGGTTTCCCAACTGGGCAGCAACGCTCCCGTTACAGACAACCCTGCGTGAGATGGCAGAGTTGATTTCACCCAGCACGTTGCCGCCTCTAGGGGATTTGTTGAACTGGACCATCGCCCCCAAGCAGGCGCATTTATACGTCCTTTGTCAGCGCGATCGCACTGTACTATGTCAGGCTTTGCTTAAAGACCGCAATGGTGCGTTTGTGCGCCAGTCAAACGGGCAGCTTTGGTCAGTACCGCTACTGCTGCGATCGATTCACGACCTAAGCTCAAACTTTGTCCGTGGCGAAACCCCCCAAGGTGTTTACCGGATGGAAGGCGAAGTGTCACAGCCCGATGATGAATTCTTCAGGGCATACGGTCAATTTCCACTGGTGAACCTATTCGTGCCCTTTGAGCCAGGTGCGAAGCAGTTTATACCCGGAAAGCCCGGACCGTTTCAGGGCAGCCTGGGGGATTATAAGCGCTTGCTGCCTCCCACCTGGCGGAATCATGGAGGCATCCAGGAAAGCTTCTGGGCAGGCAAAGCGGGGCGATCGCTTTTCCGCATTCACGGTACAGGCGAATCTCCAGACTTTTTTAGCGGCAAAGACAAAAACCCTGATACCTATAACTGGAACCCAACCATTGGCTGTCTGTCTGCGCTAGAGCTGTATAACGAGCAAGGGCAGCTACTCCAGGCGGATATGCCCAAAGTTTTGAAGGCATTGCAAATCGTTGGTGGCAAGAAATTTACAGGCTATATGGTTGTGGTTGATTTGTCAGGAAACGCACGTAAACCAGTCGCGATGGAGACGATCGAAACAGCCTTACGCAATGGCAAACTCTCGTTGGGCAATCAACCAGTGAAGGTCTCTACCCCAGTACTTCAGGCAGCAAAACCACAGCGTGCTAACTCTAAGCCCCAAGCAGCAGAACCCACTGTCGCATCGATCGCGATCAAACCCTTAGACAACACATCTACTCCTGCTGCTAATCTGCCCTCAGTCGCGTTGCCAGATCAGCCAGAGATTAATCCCAATATACGACCCTTGCCAATAGCGTATTAAGGTAGAAGGTAAAGAAGTAGGCGTTGCATAATAGAGATTGAAATCAGGGTGAAACTCATGCCTTGTCCCGACTGTGGTTCAACCGACACCACTAAGAACGGCAAGCAAAGAGGTAAGCAAAATTACATCCGTAACGCCTATCGGCGGCAGTTTATTGAAACCTACGACCCACCTTCTGGCTAGGGTGATGAGTTTAAGTGGATATGTCTCCAAATGGATGAAGCTTTGAGCTTTGAGTTAATTTTGCTCCCTGTTTGCTGCCTTCGCTCTTCTGTCTCCCCGATTGCTCAATCTTTTGTCTATCCTATTGAATGGAGTTAGTTCGATCGCGTTGAAACGTCGCAGTGCGCTATGGCAGGTCACAGCAAGTGGGCAAACATCAAGCGGCAGAAAGCCAGAGTTGATGCAGTAAAGGGCAAGGTATTTACGAAAATTTCGCGGGAGATCATTGTGGCGGCACGGAGTGGCGTGCCTGATCCAGAGGGCAACTTTCAACTGCGGACAGCGATCGACAAAGCCAAAGCAGCAGGTATTCCTAATGACAACATTGATCGGGCGATCACCAAGGGGGCTGGCAAACTTGGCGTGGATAATGCTGCGCTAGAGGCAATTCGCTACGAAGGCTATGGTCCTGGTGGCGTTGCCATCCTTATTGAAGCGCTGACTGATAACCGTAATCGAACAGCCGCAGACCTGCGGGTTGCCTTTAGCAAAAACGGTGGCAATTTGGGTGAAACAGGCTGTGTTGGCTGGATGTTTGAGCAAAAAGGAGTCGTAGAAGTCTCTCTGGCTCCCGTAGAAACCGGACGCAAGCGGCGATCGGATACCGTTGCCATCCAGGAAGATGAGTTGCTAGAAGCCTTTTTGGATGGTGGCGCAGACACCTATGAACTGATCGAAGCGGAACAGGGTGCTGCCGCTGAAGCTTTAACCGAAGTCAGCAATTTAGAGACCTTGAGCCAAACCCTTAAGGAAAAGCATTACGCTGTGAGCCGTATTGAGCTGCGCTGGATTCCCAACAACACGCTGGAGGTCACCGATCCTGACCAGGCACGATCGCTCTTAAAACTGATGGATGCTCTAGAAGATCTGGATGATGTGCAGAGCGTCACCGCTAATTTTGAGATGACGGATGAGCTGATGTCTCTCAGCGTTGTGTGAGCCTCTGTCCCCATTTGTCGATAAATGCGTGTGCTGTGACCGATGCAGGCTAGGATAACGGTAGGTAGAAAGGAATTCTAGTGATGGTTGAGCGTCCAATTAAAAAGTCTGAGCGTCAGGCAAAACCTGAAGGCGAAAGCAGCGAGAGCGTTGCACAAGCATCGCCAACTGTGTCACCTGCTGCGTTGCCCACACGGAATGTCGAGCGCCCAACGCTTAACAAAGATAAAGTCAAGGAAAGTGGCAGCAGAGAAAACGATCGCAGCAGTAGAGAGAACGATCGCAGTAGCAAAGACAACGATCG
>DATNQS010000374.1:0-1563 GCA_036703925.1 Candidatus Sericytochromatia bacterium | reverse complement strand
TTCTTAGAGGCTGTTTTTAGCTAACAGCCAATAGCTAAAAACTAACAACTACCTTCACTATAAGTTAACTGGCGGCTGACTCGGTAGTTCTAACGCGATCGCCAATATCACGGCGATAGTAGGCACCGTCGAACTGGATACTGTTGACAGCGGTATATGCTTTGGAAAGTGCGGCATCGAAGGTTTCATCCGTCACGGTCACGCCTAGCACTCGACCCCCATCGGTCAGCAGCACTTGTTGCTTGGTTTTGGTGCCTGCATGAAACACAATTGCGCCTTGCTCTTCTGCGTCCTCAATGCCAGTGATGCGATCGCCTTTCTTGAATGGGCCAGGGTAGCCCTCTGCTGCCATGACCACACAGGCAGAAGCACCTGACTTCCAGACGATCGGTGGCTGCTCTGACAACCGCTTTTGGGCACACGCCAGCAATAGCTCACCCAGAGGCGTTTCTAGCAGCGGCAGTATGGCCTGGATTTCAGGATCACCGAAGCGACAGTTGAATTCAATCACTTTCGGATCGCCCTCAGGGGTAATCATCAAGCCAGCATACAGCACGCCACAGTAGTCGATCTGCCGACTTTGGAGCGCTGCGAGCGTCGGTTCCAAAATTTCGGTCTGAATGCGTTGCATCAGTTCAGGCGTTGCGATCGGTGCGGGCGCATAGGCACCCATTCCACCCGTGTTGGGTCCTGTGTCGCCATCGCCAATACGCTTGTGGTCTTGAGCGGGCAGTAGTGGGCGAATAGTGATGCCATCGGTTAGCGCCAGTACCGAGATTTCCTGCCCCTGCAAGCATTCTTCAATGACGACGCGATCGCTGCCTTTGCCAAACTGCCCGTCAAAGATCGCCGCGATCGCCGCCTTTGCTTCTGCTAGCGTCGAGGCAACTGTCACTCCTTTGCCTGCCGCTAGCCCGTCTGCTTTAACCACGATTGGCGCACCCTGAGCTTCCACATACGCTTGTGCTACCTCTTTTTCCGTAAAGACGGCGGCTTGTGCGGTGGGGATGTTAGCTTCTTGCATGAGCGCTTTTGCCCACGACTTGCTGGCTTCAATCTGCGCTCCCAAGCGCGTTGGACCAAAAACAGTAAGGTGCTGATGCCGTAAGTAATCTGTAATACCTGCTGCCAACGGTGCCTCAGGACCAACGACCACTAGAGACATCCCATTGACCAGAGCAAAGCGCCCAATGCCTTCGAGATCTTCGACATTAAGCGGTAAGTTCTGGCAACGCTTTAGCAAAGCAGTCCCCCCGTTACCAGGAATGCACGTTACCTGCTGCACCTTAGGAGATTGCAGCAATTTCCATGCCAGCGCGTGTTCGCGACCACCATTGCCAATGACCAAAACTTTCACGGTTTCTATCCCAACAGTAAACGAGCTGAGGCTAAGCAAAAAACATCGGACTGAAGGCGTGAGACTACAGCTTTTCCTTTCTGCCGCTGTCAAAGCGGTTTGGCGCTGCGCCTAAGTATCTATCTTACTGATAGCCTCAAGCCATTGGTTGTAAGCCTGCTTATGATATGCCAGCCAAATGCAATTCATTATGTCATCTCTGCCTA
>DATNQS010000373.1:0-2188 GCA_036703925.1 Candidatus Sericytochromatia bacterium | reverse complement strand
CAACGCCCGCAAGCTGCTGACTTATGCCTTTGCCTATGAAGTCATTCGCGCCATTCCAGTTGCTTCATTAAGAGAGAAGCTGGCAGCGATCGCCCGCACTCACCAATCCTGAAGCCTAGAAGTCAGGAGCCAGAAGCTTTTATCTAGGCTTGAAACTCAAAACTCAAAACTCTCCCCCTTCCGCCATGACCCTCATCCAAGAAAAGCCAATCGCCACTAAAGTTCGTGCTGATTTCCCCATCTTGCATCAGCAGATTCATGGCAAGCCGTTAGTGTATTTGGACAATGCGGCGACCTCACAGAAGCCGATCGCCGTTTTGAATGCCCTCCGCCATTACTACGATCACGACAACGCCAATGTACATCGTGGCGTGCATACCCTCAGTTCGCGGGCAACGGATGCCTATGAAGGGTCACGCGATAAAGTCGCAGCCTTTGTGAATGCAGCGTCGAGACAAGAAATTGTCTATACCCGCAATGCTAGTGAGGCGATCAACCTGGTTGCCTATGCGTGGGGTAACGCCAATGTGAAGCAGGGCGATGAGATCATCCTCTCTGTGATGGAGCACCACAGCAACCTGATTCCCTGGCAACTGCTGGCACAGCGAACCGGTGCAGTGCTGAAGTTTGTGGAACTAACGGCAACGGAAGAATTTGACCTGGAACACTTTAAGTCGCTGCTGTCAGACAGAACAAAATTGGTTTCGACTGTTCATGTGTCCAATACGTTGGGCTGCATCAACCCGGTCAAAGAGATTTGTGCGCTTGCCCACCAGTACGGCGCGAAAGTCCTGATTGATGCTTGCCAGAGCGTCCCCCACATGGCGATCGACGTACAGGCAATTGATTGTGATTGGCTCGTCGCCTCTGGGCATAAGATGTGTGCCCCCACAGGGATTGGTTTTCTCTACGGCAAGCTTGCTCTTTTGCGCTCTATGCCCCCGTTCCTGGGTGGTGGCGAAATGATCGCCGATGTCTTTCTGGATCGTTCAACCTATGCGGATTTACCCCACAAGTTTGAGGCGGGCACGCCAGCCATTGCCGAGGCGATCGCCCTGGGTGCAGCCGTTGATTATTTGAGTGCGATCGGCATGGATGCCATTCATGCGTATGAAGAGGAACTCACCGGCTACCTGTTTCAGCAGCTTCAGCAAATGCCGGAACTGAGGCTGTATGGGCCAAAGCCAAATGCTGATGGTAGCGGTCGAGCGGCGCTAGCTGCCTTTACCGCTGGGGATGTGCATCCTCACGACCTCTCCACCATCTTGGATCAGTCAGGCGTAGCGATTCGTGCTGGACATCACTGCACCCAACCGCTGCATCGGCACCTTGGCGCTCAATCTACCGCACGCGCTAGCCTCTATTTTTACAACACCCCGGAAGAGATTGATATCTTCATCGCGTCGTTGAAGGAAGCCGTTGAGTTCTTCGGCAGTATTTTTGGCTAACGTTAGCCATACCTTAGGGAATCTTTGCGGTTTTTACGGATCTTCACTTGCTTGACAGTCTTGTGTTGTGTAACACTTGGTTTGTATTCGCTCATGCCCCCGTGTGAATACGGCTTTTTGCATCCAGTTTAAGCACATTTTCTGGAAGAAATCAGTGAAAACCGTAGCTCGCGATCGCTTCAACGTTAAGGCAACGAGAAAGGCAACTTTTTTTACTCGTAGATATGCTGTCTTGTTTGCCGGAGCGTGCCTCCTGACCACCGCGATCGCGTATCACGGCAAAAGCAAGGTCTCTCAGTGCAATCAATTGGTAGCGATCGTCAATAAAGTTGCCGAAGCCCGACCGGAAAGGACAGGCATGACGATTGCAGAAGACAACCGCCTGTTGCTAAGAGCAGCTATTGAACTAGATGGTTATGCCGATAACTTGGCTGGAATGGAGTTTTCTAACAAGCAAATTCAGGTTTTGCAGACACAATTTATTAAACTCTATCGAGACACAAGTAAAGCAAGCGGTGCCGTCGTTAGCGCTCCCGTGACTAACCTACAAAGCGTACAAAAGGCAAATAGGACTTTTATTGCCATTCAAGAGCAAGAAGGTCCGTTAGTGCAAGAAACAAACCAATACTGCCAGAGCGATGCATGGAGCTTCCCCACCATCTAAGGGTTCTTCCTTTAAGAGGCTTGGTATCACTGCACTAAGGACAGATTAAGATCTGCTGCTGCCCTGACATAATCAG
>DATNQS010000372.1:0-6960 GCA_036703925.1 Candidatus Sericytochromatia bacterium | reverse complement strand
GTGTACCGTCGATCGCGCTCGTTACCTGTGCTTGACAGGGCAAGGCTGCAACCAGCAGTGTTGAAACCAGCAGTAGGCTACCTATTTCTAAACGTGGTTGCATAACCTTAGCCATCCTTAATCGTTCAGGAACTTCATTGTGTGCCGTCGCCAGCTTGTCTACGTTGTAGACGACTGACTGTTAATTACCTCATGAGAAAATAGTTGCATATCTCGATTGCCACTACTAGCAATAGAGAAAAATCTCAAAGTAGCTTCATGCTTCTATTTATCTGGGCTGTTTATCTAGCATATGCAGCGGTGGTGTAATCAACGGCTGACCGCTTTCTGGTGGCACTATTAGACGCTGAAACAGAGGCTATACATTAAGCATTCAATGCAAGCGATCGTCCCCTATCAGCGGCTTCCCCACTTATTAACTCTTGCTAGAAAAGTAAGGACGGGACTTGTAACATCTCTGCAAACAAAACGATTTTGAAGCACCACTGACCCTTCCCTTAGATCTTCTAGCTCAGTTCTGTTGCCCATGGAGCGCGAGGCTGTGCTTTAGGCGGTTTCGTGACTTTGACAAACAGTTTGCCTGCTTGCTTCAGGTCAACATTGCCGCCGCTAATGATGACCCCAATGCGGGCACCAGGCACGTTGACAATTCCCTCTAGCAAGGCGGCAGTCGCTAAGGCTCCCGTGGGTTCAACGACGAGCTTTAGGCGTTCCCACACAAAGAACATGGCACGGAGGATGGCGGCTTCGGAAACCGTCACCATATCGTGAACGTAGTGCAAGACCAGTGGAAAGGTGAGTAACCCAAGAGATGCAGTGCGGGCACCATCGGCGATCGTGTCTGGGTTCTCTACCGTTTGTAGAGTTTTGGCATAGAACGATCGTGTGGCATCATCAGCACGTTTAGGCTCTACGCCAATGACACGACACGACGGTGAAAGGGCATGAGCGGCGATCGCGCAACCCGACAGCAAACCACCGCCGCCACAGCAGACCAGCAACAAATCCAGCGCTCCCACTTCTTCAATGAGTTCCTTTGCGGCGGTGCCCTGTCCCGCAATCACATGGGGATGGTCGAAGGGTGGAATCAGCGTGAGTCCTCGATCGCCTGCCAATTGCTGACCTAACGCTTCTCGTGATTCAGTCAGGCGATTGTAGGTAACAACTTCGGCACCATAGCCGCGTGTTGCTGCCAGTTTGACCACAGGTGCATCCTCTGGCATGAGGATGGTTGCAGGGATGTCAAGCAGTTGACCTGACAGCGCGATCGCCTGGGCATGGTTCCCTGATGAAAACGCTAGCACCCCACGCCGACGTTGCTCTTCTGGCAACTGCACCATCGCGTTGTATGCCCCTCGAAACTTAAAGGCTCCAATGCGCTGAAAGTTCTCGCACTTAAAAAAGACTTGACTACCTGTTTGACGATCGATTGTCGTTGAAGTCATGACCGGGGTGCGATGTGCCTGCCCTTTGAGGCGATCGGCTGCGGCTTCGACATCGGCATACGTTACGGGCAGAATGGCATCGGTGCTTGCTTCTAATCGCTCTGGCTGCGTGTCTGGCTGCATAGAATCTGCCATAGCAATACGGTTAAAGACCACTCTTACACCTTACACAAAGCATCCGACATACTTCAGCAAGAGCGGAAACGGTTAGCTCCTGTCAATTAACCCTACAAGCTCAATGCCCTGCTTTGAACTGATTGTTGTTATTCCAAAGCTTCTCGTTCTAGCAATGCCCGTTTGCGCTCAATGCCCCAGCGATACCCGCTCAACGCACCATTGCTGCGAACCACCCGATGGCAGGGGATGACAACCGCAAGCGTATTGGCGGCACAGGCAGCCGCGACGGCTCTGACGGCTGCGGGATGGTCAATTTGTTTAGCGACTTCGGTATAACTCATAGTTGTTCCGGGTGGAATTGCCTGTAACGCTTGCCAAACGCGCTGTTGAAACGCGGTGCCCTGAATCTCTAGCGGCAGATCAAGTCCACGATCGGGGGTTTCAATCAAGGCAAGCACCTGTGCCACCCAGTGAGAGAAAGCCGGATCAGATGTTTGTAATTGTGCCTTGGGAAAGCGAGCCTGCAACTGTTCTGTCAAGGTTTCTGGTGTGTCGCCAAAGTCGATCGCGCAAATGCCTTGGGCAGTTGCTGCTACCAAGACCCATCCTAAAGATGAGCGCTCGATCGCAAACCGAATCGCAACGTCTGTTGCCCCTGCTTTATATTGGCTGGGTGCCATGCCTAACATACTGATTGCTCCCCCATAAACCTGACTGCTCGAACTAAATCCAGCGTCGTAAATAGCTTGAGTCACAGAGCGACCTTTTTGCAAGTCATCACATAGGCGCTGTTGACGTTGAGCGATCGCATACGCCTTGGGTGTCACGCCTACGATCGCTTTAAACAACCGTTGTAGATGATAGGAGCTGAGTCTCGCGACTGCCGCCAATGCGCTTAATGACAGCGATGTTTCGGACGTTTCAATCAATTTACAGAGATGTTCATACTCTTGCCGTTCAAGCGACTACCGCTGCAAATTCAGCCGATTTTGAATCAATGCATTAATGACTCAGGACGGATGCAGGCTTTAGGTTGAGGTACAAGAAACTTGACCTATGCAGCCAAGGCAGGTTTAGCTAGCCAATTCAAATCTCTCTTACTGAAGCTCAAAAGGTACCCTTGCGCTTTTTCCAGAATGTCTCAATGCATCAGTCAGAGGTTCGTCAAGTTTGCCTTCTGCAAAACTCTCCTCGCTCATTGATTAACTTGACCTATAGGAAGAGAGCCTTCATGTTAAAAATACTTTACATTACGAAGGCATACACCAAATAAACTAGGTAAATACATGGCTGATGTAGTTGATACTGCCGTTAATGCTGGTTCTTTCAGCACCCTAGTCTCCGCAATTAAAGCCGCTGGGTTAGTGGAAACGCTGAAAGGCGCAGGTCCTTTCACTGTCTTTGCACCGACTGATGAAGCCTTTGCCAAACTGCCAAGCGGTACTGTTGAAGGGTTACTCAATGACGTTCCTAAGCTCAAGCAAATTCTGACCTATCACGTTGTTGCAGGCAAAGTAATGGCAGCTGACGTAGTGAAGCTGACAACAGCGAAAACAGTTGAAGGTTCAGATGTAAAAATTGACGCTTCTAACGGTGTCAAGGTCAACGATTCTACAGTGACAACACCTGATGTTGCTGCTGATAATGGTGTCATCCACATCATTGATACAGTTCTGCTTCCTGCATAAGCTCATGCTTTAGTAGCACTAAACTGAATCAAACAACGTGAGGCAGTAGCTCTTAAGGGTTGCTGCCTCACGTTGTTTAAGGGTTTTTATACCTTACAAGTCGCTCTTTCTTGACCAGCAGGATATACAGTCATTAAAGCAAGGCCTTTCACAAAACCTTAAGCGTCGCAGGTACAGCCTGTATGACCACAACCTTGCCCAGCAGGATGACCATTGGCACACGCTTCGCCACAGTAGGCTTTGTCATCTTTCATCACCGCATCGGCAACGGAAACAACGCACAGGCAGTTGTCGCAAGCACATTTCATTTGGGTCACAGTAGCCATATTTTCCACCTTGTTTGGTATACCGATCACCATAACATATGAGCAGCTATTCAGATATTAGTTGAAGCGTTCATTTACACTGCGCCTTGTTGCCGCTGTTTAGTTGCTCCGAACCAGCACTCAGGCTGCCAGCAATTGGCTGATTTCCTGTGGGGCAAGGTGCGGATGAACAACACCACCATCTTTAAACCAGATCACTCGATTCGTTCGGCGCGCTACATCAGCTTCGTGTGTCACCATCACAACGGTCATACCACTGGCGTTTAGCTCAGTAAAGATATTGAGAATTTCTACAGTAGTGTGCGAGTCTAAAGCACCCGTTGGTTCATCTGCCAGCAGTAGCACAGGACGGTTGACGATCGCCCGTGCAATAGCGACTCGCTGCTGTTGACCACCTGATAGCTCAAACGGTTTGTTGTTCATGCGGTTTGCCAACCCAACGCGGGTCAGTGCTTCGACAGCGCGATCGCGGCGTTCACGCTCGGCTACACTGGCATACACCATCGGCAGCATGACGTTTTCGATCGCCGATAGCTGCGGCAACAGATGAAACTGTTGAAACACAAACCCCAGCTTGCGATTCCGCACATGAGCCAGAGCCGTATCGTCTAGTTGAGCAACGTCTTCACCGTCGAGATAGTAGCGCCCATGTGTCGGTCGATCGAGGCAACCAATCACGTTCATCATGGTGGACTTACCCGAACCGGATGCCCCCATAATGGCGCAGTATTCGCCCTGTTCGACAACCAGATCAACGCCTGCAAGCGCCTGCACTTCTGTTTCGCCAGAACCGTAGATTTTGTAAATGTCTTCGAGGCGAATGATGGTAGAGGTAGGCATGAGGAGGGAAGTGTAAAGGGGTGGTAAGGAGCCAAGGGAGCAGGGGAAGCAAGGGGAGCAGAGGGGGAAAGGATAAAGGATGTAAAGGATGCAATTATGGCTCTTGACTCTTAATCCCGCCTTTTAGCCTTTTGCCTTTTGCCTTTTGCCTTCTATCAAGTGCTTCTCAGCGCGACGATCGGGTCAAGTTTCGCAGCCTGGCGGGCAGGAACCACACCAAAGAATAAGCCGATACCGCCGGAGACACCCACCGCAAGGGCAATCGCAACGGGTGAAACGCTTGCTTTGAGGGGGGTAACGGCACCAACGGCGAGAATACCGCCTACGCCGATCGTGGTGCCAAGTAAACCACCAGCCGCCGAGAGCAGTACCGCTTCAATAATGAACTGAACCAGGATGTCTTGCTGCGAGGCACCGATCGCCTTGCGTAAGCCGATTTCCTGGGTACGCTCTGTGACAGAGACAAGCATGATATTCATAATGCCAATGCCGCCGACGAGTAGAGAAATACCCGCGATCGCTGCCAGCATTGCTGTTAACCCGCCTGTAATGGTGCCTACAATCCGAAGTACGTCCTTCTGCGTTTGCACCGTAAAGTCATCTTGATCAGTAATTTTGTGCCGCAGCCGCAGTAAGTTTGACACCTGAAATTCGGCTGCTCCCACACTGGCTTTATCTTTAGCAGAGAGCGAGATAAAACTTAAGTCCAAGCCATAGGGGGAGTTGCGGCCCGTCAGGCGGCTGGCTTGAGTGGTCAGCGGTATGTATGCCGCATCATCCTGGTTGCTGCCCAAAAACGCACCTTTTGCCTGCAACACGCCAATCACCTGAAAACTGATGCCGCCAATGCGAAGCTGCTGTCCGATCGGGTCTTTGTTGCCAAAGAAACGGATAGCAATATCAGCTCCTAGCGCCACGACCTGCTTGCTGCCATCCACATCTTGCTGCGTCAAAAAGCGTCCTTTTGCCATGTCAAAGCTACGCACTGCCAGAAATTCTGGTGTCGTGCCCACGACTAAGGAATTGCTGTTGAGATTACGATAGACCACTGGCAACTGGCTCTGGCGTTGAGCAGCCACTTCCTTAACAGAGGGCACTTGAGCCGCGATCGCCTTTGCATCGTCCCAAACCAACGTGCGCGGCATATCGTAGCTTCGATTCCTTGCTTCGCCGCTACCCGGTGTGACAAACAAGACATTGGGTCCCAGCGATTCAAACTGTTCTGATGCCAGCTTTTGGGCACCCTGCCCAATGCCGACCATCGCAATCACTGACGCATTGCCAATAATGATGCCCAGCATCGTCAACGTACTACGTAACTTGTTTGCAGTCAGCGTTTTGACTGCCATTTTGCCGCTTTCGAGTAAGTCCATTGAGGAGAAAGGATAAAGGCTAAGGGATCAGGGCTAAGTTCTATCTCTTGGAGAGAGGAGGAAAGGCTAACGACTAAAGGCTGAATTTTTATCCTTTAGCCCTTAGCCTTATTTCTGGTTTACGCCCTTCGTAATGTTTTCCAGCTTCTGACCTTCGGGTAATTCGACAAAGACCTGATTGCCAGCCTGGATGCCGCTAAGGATTTGAGTTTCGTTGCCGATCGTGGAACCGACTGTCACCAATTGGAACCTGGGCTTGTTTTGGGCATCGGGGACAAGTACGCCCGTTTGTCCTTTATCAGTGACGATCGCCACGGTGGGTACAATCAATGCTTGCGGGATGGGCTTGCCAAAGAAGGTAAGGTCAATATCCTTCATGCCCGATCGCAGCAAGTCTTTACCAGAATTCAGCCCGACCCAGACGGCAAACGTCACTACACCTCGTTGCGTAGCGTCTTCTTCAGCTTTAGGAGAAATTCGCTGTACGGTGCCTTTGAATGATTGATCGGGATATGCCCCTGCCCGAATTTCAACCGTTTGCCCCAGCCGAATCTGAGCAATGTCCACTTCAGGCACCTTAGCTTTGATCTCCAGGTCACTGGCAAGGTTAGCAACATACGTCGCTGAAGACGTGCTAGAGGCAAAGCTAGTCGGTGCCACAAACGCGCCCACCTCTGCGCCCGTCTGCGTAATCACACCATCAAACGGAGCTACGATCACCGCATCCTCTAGCTGTACGCCAATCCGGTCAAGACTGGCCTGCGCTGCTGCCACTTGCGCTGCTGCTTGCTGAATTTCTTGAATGCGAGAACCGTTTCGTTGCTGATTGAGTTGCTGCACGAGGTTGTTGTATCCTGCTTGAGCCTGCTCCACGTTTGCTCTGGCGCTTCGTTCCTCGTTCAGCACTTCATCAAGCCGATCGCGGCTGATTGCTCCTTCGGCTGAGAGTGCCTGGTTGCGCTGCGATCGCTGCAAGGCTAGATCCAATCGAGTTTGAGCAGCGGCAATTTGCGCCCTTGCCTGGGTGGCACTTGCTTCTGCCTGACCGATCGCCTCGGGGCGACTACCTGCACGTAACAGGGAGAGATTTGCCTGCGCTCTGGCAAGTTCTGCCTGTGCCCGATCGCGATCGGCTTGCAGTTCTCTCGTTTCCATTCGTGCTACAACCTGC
>DATNQS010000371.1:0-7826 GCA_036703925.1 Candidatus Sericytochromatia bacterium | reverse complement strand
AGATCCCCAACGGCGTCCCGTCACACCCCACGCTCAACACACTGTGCAGCAGCACGCCCTTGGTATTCTCGCCACGCAAATAGCCCAGTCCGCGTTTGTTCCAGTGGCCACTGTAGTCCAGTTCGGTCGTGTCTTGAATCGCTAACACCACGCCCCGATTTTCGCTGCGATTGACTGCACTCCACACATGCGCATCCAGGATAGACGCAGCTTTAATTCGAGGATTTGACCAGAAGTCATACATCCCTTGCAACGCTGCCCGATCCCGACTCGCCAAGGGCACGCTCGACTCCGGCGAGGCGGCTAAGTCTTCCACAATCCGCACCAAGCGCCGGTTACGCCGCTTATCTCCTAAATTGGCCTGACTCAACTCGCGGCTTGCCCAACTCATTGATCGTCCTCAACCACAGCCTCAGCAGTCTATGACCGCATCCGGCCACCCGATCGAGCAGTTGCACCCATCCACCTTCACCAGCCGATCGCCCTCACTCCCCGAAAAGCCTCGCTCTCCACTGCGCGTCACCCCCAGCCTCAACTCGTATGGTTTTGTAAAGTTGAGCGCTTTATCACCTTGCATAAACGCTGCATTTCCCTCGCTACAACGTTTCTAGCCGTTAAGCAGTGTTAAGAAAATTGTTAGGAAACATGCGATTACGGAATAGATCAATCAACTCATCCGGGTTGTTGTTATAAACCACCGCTCCTCGCGCCGCTCCCTTCCCCGCGATCCTGACACAGGGCGATCGCCATCTCCTCCCAGCTCATCCCTAAAAGTCGCCACTCGCTCTTTCATGAACCTTTGTCTCCTTTCTCTCCCGCCTAACTCCCCAATCCCTTTCCCCTGCGGCTCTCCACCAGTGTGAAGCACTCTCTTCCCCTTTTCTCGCCTTTTGCAACACAGTGAATCCGATCTACACACGCCATTGCGCTCCGTTACACACGGCTTGAAGCAACGTTGCAATTTCACAAATTCAGCCAGAAATATGAATACCGATACTCGCTCAAACCACCATCCCCTAACCGTTTGAGCCACCCAGACAACTGTTAAGAAAGATGCGATTAACGCATAGCCGATCTCGATGCGCCGCCAAGATCAAGCTGGCTTTAATCCGTGGATTGGCCCAAAAATCATACATCCCCTGCAATGCCGCTCGGTCCCGACTCGCCAATGGCACGCTCGATTCCGGCGACCCAGCCAAGTCTTCCACAATGCCCACCAACCGCCGATTGCGCCGCACATCTCCCAAATCCGCACCGCTAATTCTTCACTCGCCCAACTCATCTCGATCGCCCTCATCCACAGCCTCAGCAGTTTAGAGTGCTCACGACTGGGGCAATTGATATTGTGTTGATTTGTAAACAAAGAACTCGCAGTTGGGCCGGCTGCTCGGTCGGAATGCCATCTGTCCGGTAGGAACCAGCTTGCTCAAATAGGTAAGCGAGCATCTTAACCCGATTCACGCTCAACCAATCAGACGCAGATAAATTGGCTGGAGCTTGCCATCTCGCCATCGGTTGGCTACACAGGGGAGGAAACTGCTCCGCCTGTTCAATTTGAGCGATCGCCTGCTCAAAATGCTCTGGCTGAACTGCCCAAAATCCGTAATGGATGACTGCACTATATTCATCGATGACTGCACCATATTCAAAGCCTTCCACTCTCTGTGTGGATTGAACCTGCGCCAACGTTCGAGAGAAGCGATCGAACTGACCTTGAATGGCTTGTATTTCAGCGAGCTTTAGATACAGCGGGTCTCGATCGATTGTGGCGGGAACTCGCTCGATTAGCGCTTGTACTTCCTCAAGTCTGCCGCCTAGATTGAGTGGCTGCGGCAGCCAGCTTTCAATGAAGATAACGTCAAGCAAACTCTGTGCCCTGATTTGAGGATTAGAAATTGTGTCAGAAATCGCCAAGGCTTGCACTAAAAAGTCTGCTGGCAGATCGAACTGCTCATAGCGCACATAGAGGTTAGCAATTTTGACCAAGATGCTGACTTGATCAGCAGGATCGGAAGTCGTCTGAGCCACTTCGATCGCTCGCTTCAGCAATTGCTGCTGCTCATCATTGAGCGATCGCGCCGAAGCTGCATTGACTGGGGCAAGCTGCATATCAATCTGAGCGACCGGCTGCGACAGCGAGGCCGTTGCTGATAATGAAATTGGGATCGCAGCGCTCGTAATGAGTGCGATCGCCAAGACGAATTTCTGCATATAATGCTCCTAAAATAAAACTTCCTCATCAAGAGCGCCGCATCGTTACAAGTTAAATTAGCAAACCACAAGTTTATCTTTATACAAATGGCAATTGTCGAGTAATAAATTAAGTGTGCTTTATACAATCTTTAGCACAAGTTTCAAGCGCAGCGGTTAACACAGTTCTTGTCGTCAAACATGTGGAATCATGGTGGTGGTCGAACACTGAGAACCGGATGGATAGTGGATTGGGCAGCAGTTCTCGGCAGATGTAATTGAGAAGACCACTAAACGGCTCGATCCCCAGTCACGCGAAATGGTCGATTGACTGCGAAACTACAGCGCGAAGAATAGCTAAATTTTGGTTATGGTGAAAAATTCACCCGCACCGAGAATTCTGGCTACTTTTCCCATTGATGCGTGTTAATTCTCTTCGGTAAACTACTCGAATTGAAACGCATCAGATCTATCTATGCCTAGAAGGAAGTGGCAATTACCACTTTTTGTCATTTCTACAAGTTGATGCGTGTCAAAATCTGCCAAGCCAGTCTCTAAACTGACACGCATCAATTTCAACATGGCTGACGTATATTCACCCTGGCAACTCCAATATGCTGCTCACTAACATTGCTCTGACCTCGTTTGAGGATGCACTGGAGAAACTTCGGTGGTACTGCTGCCGCTGGCAGATTGAAGTCTTTCACAAGATTCTCCAGCATGGTTGTACCGTCGAGCAGTGTCGGTTGCAATCAGCAGATCGCTTGAAACGCTACATCACGCTGATGAGCGTTGTGGCCTGGCGACTGTTTTAGATAACGCATGTGCAGCGGATTAAGCCAACTACTTGCGCCACAACGATTTTGAGTGCAACTGAGATTTGGACACTCAGAAGTGAACCGTTGAGTTCGTCCAGGCTTTGCACTCAGTGAACAGTGCCAAAGAAAACTTGTAGTGAATGAAACATTAAATCTACGCTGACTAACTTCTGATTAGAAGTTAGTGAGTATTGCGATCGTATCAAACCAAGTCTCTGTGCGGCTTTAAGCCAAGTTCTATCGAGTAGGTCAGAAAAAGGACTTGTGTATGCTCATTAAGTTTTAGACAAAAATGAGTAAAACTTAGTCAACTCTAAGAGAGGGCGCAGTGCCGTTCCAACCTGGAGAAAATCCGAACCACCCGATCGCTGGATCAACCATCAAGGTCGAACCGATCCGAGATAAACGCGCGATCGCCCGCATCAAAAAAGTGTTGGCAGACCGTCCCCGCGACCTTTGCCTCTTCACGCTGGGCATCAACACGGCATATCGAGCGAATGAACTGCTCTCGATTAAGGTGCGGCAGGTGCGATCGCTCAATGTTGGGGATGTCTTAGAGCTGAAGCAGAGCAAGACGCACAAGTATCGTCCGGTGACGCTTAATGGCGTGGCGATCACGGCGATTCAGACTTCGCTGGAGAACAGCCAGCTTCAAGATGAAGACAATCTTTTTACAGGGCAGCGAGGTTGTCTGACAGTCGCCACCGTCAGTACCCTAGTCAAGGGCTGGTGTCGGGACGTGGGGCTGAAGGGCAATTATGGCAGTCATACCCTTCGCAAGACGTGGAGCTACTGGCAGCGAACCGAGCGCGGTACTGCAATTCCCCTGCTAATGGAAGCGTTTGGACATGCCACTCAACGCCAGACATTGGCCTACCTGGGGATTCAGTCAGATGAGGTCGCGCGAATTTATGAATTAGAACTATGAGTTGTTACTGCTCTCCTCATAGCTACATTACCTTCAGAAGAATACACTTTGAGCAGCCCTCGATCGCTTCGCCATGCACCCTCCTGACCTGAGCAGCACCGCACTGTGGAAGCAGCGCTTCCGGGCACAAAGAATCTTGTGGGCGCAAACTGCTGCCGCCCAACCGCAGCGAGGCTTGGTCTGTACCAATCGCTCCGGCGTCAACCAGCTTTATGCCTGGGATGTTGTCACAAACGAACTGAGGCAACTGACCCATTCTCCCTCTGGCAAAGCTCAGGGGCGCATCGCCGTCGATGGCGGCTTTGTGTACTACCTCGATGACCAGCAAGGGAACGAGATTGGGCATCACGTCCGCGTTCCCTTTACCGGGGGCGAAGTACAAGACATCACCCCGACGTTACCGCTGTATGCCTCCGCCAGCTTCAGCGAGAATCGAGCCGGGACGCTGCTTGGCCTGATC
Organism: Candidatus Sericytochromatia bacterium; assembly: GCA_036703925.1. GTDB lineage: Bacteria > Cyanobacteriota > Cyanobacteriia > Leptolyngbyales > Leptolyngbyaceae > Stenomitos. The sequence continues at coordinate 3,430 of DATNQS010000371.1, read as the reverse complement.
GCCGCTGACTCATCAGGCTTCCAAGTTTACCTGCTCCATCCATCCGGGCTAGACTCGTTCGATCCCCCACGTCTGCTGTGGCGATCGCCTGCGCTCTGTGGTGGGTTGACCTTCTCCTGTGACGGAGCAGTGGTGGTTGTCGCAACTACTGAGCGCTCAGGAACGCGAGCTTTCAACTTGATCGCTTGGGATACCACCAGCGGCGATCGCATTGCTGAGTGGTACGAAGAGGACACCAGCCTTCGACCCGTCTGCTTTTCTCCTCAACCTAGCGATCTGCGCCTGCTGGTGATGAGCGATCGATCGGGCTTCAGCCGCCCCTGGCTGTGGGATCTCGGCACCGGAGAACAGACCGCCTTGCCGCTGGATGGAGTGCAGGGCGAGCTATTGGTGTGGGACTGGTCAGCAGCGGGTGATCGACTGTTGCTGCGTGAGCTGCATCAAGCCTGCTACCAGCTTTATATCTATGACCTAGCTGCTCAGCAGTTGCATCTACTCCACCATCCCAGCGGGACGTTGAGTAGCGGGCAGTTTTTGGGCGATGAAGAAATACTGCTCACCCTCAGCAATGCCACGAAACCACCGCATCTAATTACACTCAACCCAACGACGAACGAAACTCGATCGCTCCTGGCAGTGGGAACAGCACCCGCCTGTACGCCTTGGCGATCGGTGAGCTTCCTCTCCTCGGACGGCGTGGAGATTCAAGCGTGGTTAGCCTTGCCTGACATAGCAGATGCGCCCTTTCCCACAATCGTTCATGCTCATGGCGGTCCCTCTAGCGTCACCACTGAAACGTTTGCACCTAGCGCTCAAGTCTGGCTTGATTATGGCTTTGCTTGGCTCTCAGTCAACTATCGCGGTTCGACGACGTTTGGGCGGGAGTTTGAGCGGTCGATTTGGGGGCGCTTGGGCGAGTTAGAAGTCGAGGATCTGGTTGCGGCTCGTCGCTGGTTAGTGGAACAGGGCATGGCTCAGGCCGATGCGATTCTGCTGACAGGCGGTTCCTATGGCGGCTATTTGACGTTGCAGACCTTGGGCAAGTATCCCGACCTGTGGGCAGGGGGCATGGCAGAGGTCGCGATCGCGGACTGGTTTTTGATGTATGTAGACCAGGCGGAAACGCTGCGAGGCGCTCAGCGCAGTTTGTTTGGCGGGACGCCACAGGAGAAGCCGGAGGCGCATCGAGCCGCATCACCCCTCACCTATGCCGCTCAGGTCAAAGCTCCCATCCTGGTCATCCAAGGCAGGAATGACACCCGCTGTCCGGCCCGACAGATGCAGGCGTATGAAGCAAAACTCAAAGAATTGGGCAAAGCGATCCAGGTGGAGTGGTTTGATGCGGGGCATCTGATGGGCAACAACGAACAGAGCATTCATCACCAAGAACTGAAGCTCCGCTTTGCTCAGCAAGTATTGCAGCAGCCTCAATCGGACAGTCGCTAAGCTGGCAGCGGATCAAAGCCTTTGGGTGTAAGCTGAGGAGCAATTGCCTGTTAATCGCATGGCGACCCTTTGCCCCTCCATTTTTCACGCGATCGCACGGCTTGATTCTGCCATTGTGGGTAGTTGATGCGTGTCAAGTTATCACGTTACTTCGCAAATTTGACACGCATCATTGTTAGGAGAAGCGAGATCGTCAGGGCAACTCCTATCCTTGCAAAGCGATCGCTCCAACTGCTCCAAGCTCCTGGGGTGAAACGCCGTTTCAGCTTTCAGCCAATCATCCCGTTGCTGCCCGTTGAGTCAACACGGATTCATCAACAGCCATACAGACCACCCGTAAAAAGTTCGGTGCGTTGAGATAGAAATTGATGGCTATGTCCTAGAGCCGGCTATGGTTTGATTGAAGGAGTGGATAATCGGTGTAACCCTTCTCAAAGCCGCAGTTTTCAACTGAGTCATTGCAGGGTGGCGCATAGAACGTGGCAGAATCAGGGGCGTTGAGGGGTGCGTCGAGACGGAATCGCTCTGGTAAATCTGGATTGGCAAGAAATAAATTACCAAACGAAACCAAATCAGCATTGTTTTCCGTCAATGCGGCGATTGCAGTTGGTTTGGTGTAGCCACCATTGACCATGAGCGTACCTTTATAAAGCGGTCGGAACAGGCTGGTGGGAATTTTGTGGCCACCGTGGCGCAAATCGGCCTCGCTGGCTTCCATTAAATGCACGTAGGCAAGGTCAAGGGCATTGAGAGCATCAATCGCGTAGCTGAAGGTTTCAACCGCGTTGGAATCTGCCATGCCGTTGTAGGTGTTGCTGGGAGAAAGTTTGATGCCTACTCGTTTTGCACCCCAGACCTGAGTGACCACTTCCGTAACTTCCAACAGAAAGCGAGCGCGATTTTCCAACGAACCGCCGTAGCGATCGCTCCTCTGGTTGGCATTATCCTGCAAAAACTGGTCGATGATGTAGCCAAACGCTCCATGCAGTTCCACGCCATCAAACCCTGCAGCTAAAGCGTTTTCCGCACCTTGCTGAAATTGATGAATGATTTCAGAAATTTCTGAAATTTCTAACGCCCTGGGTGTTACGTAAGGCTGCATTCCTTGGGGTGTGAAGGTTTGTCCCTGAGCGGCGATTGCGCTGGGACCAATCGGTGTTGCTCCCTCCGGATGCCAGAGGGGATGAGCAACCCGTCCAGCGTGCCAGAGTTGCAAAAAAATCCGCCCACCCTGCTGATGGACAGCATCGGTCACGAGTTTCCATCCGGCTGTTTGCTCAGCAGTAAAAATGCCTGGTGTGTTGGGATAAGCCGTGCTGAGTGGCGAGATTTGGGTCGCTTCAGTAATGATCAAACCTGCCGATGCCCGTTGAGCATAGTAGTTTGCATTCAGAGCCGTGGGGATTTTCTTTTCCCCCTGACCGGCACGGCTACGAGTCATGGGAGCCATCACCACTCGATTGGGTAGTGTCAAAGAACCTAATTCAAAGGGTGTGAACAGGTCGATTGCTTTACTCATTGTCGGTCATTCCTGATAGTAATTCTGTGTTTATGGGCGGTCACAGCTACTCGTTAATCAATTTGGCTAAAATTTCTTCGTACATAATGGTTTGGATCGTTTTTCCAAAATTATACGACCATGAAACCGCTAATTCTTGCATTATTTGATTGGTTGAAGTGAGCGTCACTCCATGCTTTTCCATTCTCCGCAGTGCTGTTTCATCTGCCAGCGTTGTTGGTGATCCACCAGCATCGACGACCACCTGAACTTCCTAACCATCTTCCACGGCACTAGTGGCCGGGTAGACAATGCAAACATCATTAGTTAACCCTGCCATAATCAGCTTCTTCCTACCTGTTGCCTCCACTGCTTGCTTGTAATCTTCGTACTCCCAGCAATCCACCATACCAGGACGTTTCACTCTCTGCTCGTATGCCTCTGGCGCGATCGCCTGAAAATCATCTAGCAGCAACCCTTGAAACT
>DATNQS010000370.1:0-2332 GCA_036703925.1 Candidatus Sericytochromatia bacterium | reverse complement strand
ACGTATTTAATATTTAGTACAATAGTACTATAAATGATTTTGGTAAGAACACAACCAAAACTTTATAGAGCCGTTACAAGCTCACGAAGAAATCGAGATCAGAAAATTGAGATCAGAAAATCGAGCCTTCAATGAAGCCGTTAGGGCTTTGGTCTAACTATCAGGGCTGATTTTATGGGTCGTTTAACGGGCATTCCGGCTTCGTCTACTTTGCCGTAAACCGCTTTGCCGTTGTAGTAAAGCGAAGACGAGCTGCCACCATCCAGATTTAGCGCAATACCAACACCCAGCGTTTCCATAAATTTGGGTAGGGTTTCCAAAGACATTCCAGACTCTGGCGCATTGGGCTTTTGAGCGACCATGACCCAAACAATATCGCCGTTAGCAGTTAGACCGATCGCCGTTCTCGCATTGGGTTCGCGCCGTCCTAAGGAATCTCGAATAATTCTGCCGTTGTCATAGACAACAAAGCCCTCAAAAACGGCAGCGCTTGGTTGCATCAGTAGTTGAGGACCGCCGCCCAGAGCATCAATAATCTGACAGTTAGCGGGCGTTGGTTGCCGATGATAGACGATCGCATACTCTACTTTTTCCCCGCACTGATAGCGCCGAAACTCGCTGCGATTAAAAATTTTGTCCAGGTAAGGAGCCAAATCAGGATTGTTCACCAACCGTTCATTGAGGCGTGGATCGGCGACGAGTTTGCCCTGCACGGTGACAAAGGACGTTGATTGTTGATTGGCAGGATCGAAAAAGCCGCCATTGAGTACCGCGATCGCCCCCTGCTTGCGAGCGATCGTTTCCACTGTTGCCACACCATCCACCAGCACGGGAGTCACTACAAACTTTTTGGCAGGAATCCACAGCACATGCACAAGGCTGGAGGGCAGGTTGTATAGCTTGTATTCAAGCTCTGTATTCGGTGCAGGTAGGTCGATTGGTGGCAGGTCCGGTACATCTCTTCGCGGCGCTGGGACAGATGGGGTAGCCGTAGACAACGGTTGCAAGAATGCAACGTGTTGAGCCACACCAAAGGCGATGCCAACACTAACCAGTATCGAACTCAGCAGCCAAACCTGTTTCACAACGCTTTCCTTTGTTTCCTCGACGACAGCACTAGAAGCCCATTTTAATAACCTGGCTCTGATCATTGGAGTTTGATTATTGGAGTTAGTGCGTGATGAAAACGAACGCGGTACGAATTCTAGATACGCTGGGTATTGCCTACGAATTACGTGAGTATGTCGTTGACCCTGACAATCTAGCTGCTGAGAGTGTCGCTCAAAAGCTAGGAATGCCCCCCGAACAGGTCTTCAAAACGCTTGTAGTGCGCGGTGCAAAAACGGGTATTTGCCTTGCCGTGATCCCTGGCAACACACAGCTTGACCTCAAGGCATTGGCAAAGCTAGCAGGCGATCGCAATGTCGAAACCGTCCCGCTAAAAGAAGTCCAGCCTCTCACAGGCTACATTCGTGGCGGTGTGACTGCCCTCGCCTGCAAAAAAGATTATCCCGTTTACATCGACGAGTTGATTGAAGTGTTCGATGTCATCTCGATTTCTGCGGGTCTGCGAGGACTGCAAATTTTGTTGGCTCCAACTGACTACCTGCGGGCAGTTAAAGGCGCTGTCGGCGACATCTCGCAGGACAAAGCATGACTCATTTGCATTGATTTTGCCTTGCTTAAGATGTCAGGACACAAGCTCTAAGACGACTTCAAGCCATTGCAAAACCAGCATAGAGTTCATCCTTTCAGATTCGAGCAAAACAATACATAATTACTAGAGTCAAAACACTTGTGCTTGCTTAATGCGCCTTCCCTTACATTGGCTCCCAATTGTTTGCTTTACAGCCTTTTTCCTTGCATAAGTCACGTTCATTCACCCTTTCACCTTCCACTTCTTCACTCACTGAGAATAAACTATAAACCACTCTAAAAGCTGCCATGAGTGTCATCACCCGACGATTATCAGTGCCAGAGTTAAGCCAGCAAATTCTTGAAATGGCAACGATCGGCGTGTACCGCGAATCGGTCTTTGAAGCACTGCGCCCAATGGCGACAAAAAAGCAGATTAGTGCCGCGATCGCCCATGCCAAACGCTTTGGGCTACACTCCGTCGCCAGCCTGCGCGATGATGAGTTGGGCACCTACTATCAGGTTGACTTGGTGAAGTATCGCTCACTGGAACACACGATCGCCACACCCGCGCATCTGGGAGACGATGCCAATCTGCTTGAACGGGTGATAGAGGCGACCAGTACTGTGCAGCGAATGCTTGTGGTCGCTAAAGCTCTAACCGCATTGTTAGGAGTCGTTGGTGTGCTGTGCTTAC
>DATNQS010000369.1:0-5913 GCA_036703925.1 Candidatus Sericytochromatia bacterium | reverse complement strand
TGATCGCGCTGTGCCTGCAATTGGTTAATCTCTGACCGCAGTCGGAGTGCCTGTTGTGAGACGATCGTCAGCCGATTTTGGGTGCTGCTAAGTGCAGCCTGCGTTTTGGCTGTTTCTGCCTGAGCGCGCGATCGCTCAGTGATCGCCCCTTTTAGCGATTGATTGGTCTCGGTCAGCTGCTTCTTTGCCGTGGTCAGTTGCTTCTTTGCCGCTTCGCGATCGGTACGCGATTTTGTTAGTTCGCTCTCAACTTGCCCTTTCTGGCTTCTAGCTTGCTCTAGCTCCGTGCGAGTATTTCGCAAACGGCGTTGAATGGTGCCAAGCTCAAAAAGACCGGTTCGCAGTTGGTTGCTGGCAGCAATCAAAATCCCTAGCGTGGAAGCTGAAATGAGAATACCCGTCATGATGGTGACAAGCGTAGCGGTCTTTCGAGGACGTAGCTTGAACAGACTAAGGCGGGCTTTGCCAACACGAGTACCGATGCGATCGCCCAATGTGGCAATTACCGCACCAAGTATCAGCACTGCCACAATCAGAATTTCGCCGCCGGACACACTTATACTCCCACAAGCCCCACTTCTACAGCCCTATGAAGCTGTTGGGACGAATTCACATACAGCGTACCTTAACTCGTTAAATTCTGTAGCGCGTTGCGAAATTCGTAACTGTGCGTTGCGATCGTCTAAGTAAACTGCTGGCTCAAGGTGACTGGGTTATGCACCGTAATTTTCTTCTTGTGGATAGAGATCATTTTGTCTTGTCGCAGATCACCGAGTAAACGAGTCACTGTTACGCGGGTAGAGCCGATCGCCTCTGCGATCGCCTGATGGGACAATTTGAGGTCGATCGTAATGCCATCATTCGTTGGCATACCAAAATCGCGGCACAGAATCAGCAAAAAGCTCACCAGACGAGACCCCATATCTCGATGTGCCAGCGTTTCAATCATCATCTCAGTTTGCAAGATGCGCGATGAGAGACCACGCAACAAAATCATGGATAGCTCAGGGTTATCCTTTAGCGCTTTCTCGACCTGCTCGATCGGGACTGAAAGCAGTTCCACAGGTGTAAACGCAACAGCATGATAAAAGCGATCGGACTTATGCCCCGTAATGAGCGACAGCACACCAAACACGCTATTTTCTCGTAGCAACGCGACCGTGATTTCTTCACCCGCTTCGTACACTCTCGAAAGCTTGACCGCACCGCGCACCAAAAAATACACACGCTCTGCTGGGTCGCCTGGAAAGAAAATAGTCTTCCCCCGTTCAAATGTCTCAACTACGGGTGGAAAAGCACCACCACCCATTTGTCGAAATACTGATGCCAGCGGTCTATCTTGCGTCACTACCATATCCCCTTACCTGGTGCCCCCACATTACCCGCCTACACTGTCCAGCCCATACCGTCCAGCCCACACGACAGAAGACAAATTGAGACGATCAAGAGTTTGTAACTTAGAACACTTAAACCCACTCCAGTCGGCTTTTTTGTGCCTGATGTTACACATTCTTCTGCAAGCAGTAACATTAAGCGCCCGATAGCCACTTAGCCGAGCTGCCTACCGTCAGTGTGAACGCAAAAGCAGCGATCGCTTCAAATTACCCTAACAAGAACAAAATAACTCAACAAATTTCAGCGATTGACGACTGTTCATTAGCTCACTACCCTTGATGCTCCATCTTTGAGTATTCTTGAAACACTCGAAGTTGCTGTTGAAGATAGATCGCCATGCTAGACCTGACCGGAAAAAATGCCCTTGTAACTGGCATAGCTAACAATCGCTCGATCGCCTGGGGCATTGCCCAACAGCTCCACAAAGCAGGCGCAAATATTGGCATTACCTACTTACCCGACGATAAAGGACGTTTTGAGAAGAAAGTGGCTGAACTGGTAGAACCATTGCAACCCAGCCTCTTTGTGCCTTGTAACGTTCAGAATGATGCTCAAGTCGAAGAAACGTTTGCAACTGTAAAAGAGCAATGGGGCAAACTCGATATCCTCATTCACTGCCTTGCTTTTGCCAATAAGGAAGACTTGACTGGACATTTTGTGGATACGTCTCGTGACGGCTTTGCCACAGCGTTGGACATTAGCGCCTACTCATTGGTCAAGCTCTGTGCAGCCGCAAAACCATTGATGACAGAGGGCGGCAGCATCGTCACCATGACCTATCTAGGCGGCGTGCGGGTCATCCCAAATTACAACGTGATGGGCATTGCCAAAGCCGCGTTGGAAATGAACGTGCGCTATCTTGCTGCCGACCTTGGCGTTCATAACATTCGTGTCAATGCCATTTCAGCCGGACCCATCCGCACTCTTGCCTCCTCAGCCGTGGGCGGCATTCTAGACATGATTCACCACGTCGAGCAAGTAGCGCCCCTGCGCCGGACAGTCACACAGATTGAGGTCGGCAACGCTGCCACCTTCCTTTGTAGCGACTTGGCAAGCGGCATTACCGGACAGATTCTTTATGTTGATGCTGGTTATGAAGTGATGGGAATGTCGGAAGCAAAGGGCTAGAGAAGTATAAGGATAAGGGCTGGAGGCTAAAATTTGGCTCTTATCCTTCAGCCTTGAAGCTTTTTTCTAAAACCCCATTGCCCGCGCTACTGTATCCAACACTGGCTCAATACCCAGACGAAGCTGGTTTTGGCTGTGCTTGATGGCAGTATCAGGATCTTTAAGTCCGTTGCCTGTAAGAACGCAGACGACTGTAGCACCAGAGGGAACTTGCTCTTTGACTTTTAGCAGCCCAGCCACCGAAGCCGCGCTAGCAGGTTCACAAAAAATACCTTCCTCAGATGCCAGTAGGCGATAAGCGTCTAAAATTTCGGCATCAGTAACGGCAGCAAAACTGCCCTGACTCGCGTGTTGGACTGCGATCGCCCGATCCCAGTTTGCCGGATGCCCAATCCGAATGGCAGTGGCAAGAGTGTCTGGCTGTTCAACAGGCTGCCCTGTGACAAAGGGCGCGGCTCCAGCAGCCTGGAATCCCATCATGCGGGGTAATTTGGCGCAACGCTGTGCTTGGTGATACTGGCAAAACCCCATCCAGTAAGCAGTGATATTGCCTGCATTGCCAACTGGGATGCAGAGCCAGTCTGGTGAGTCCCCCAACGCATCCACAATTTCAAAGGCGGCAGTTTTTTGTCCTTCTAAGCGATAAGGGTTTACCGAATTGACCAACGTCACGGGATAGTGTTCAGACATCGTTCTCACAATGCTCAACGCCTGGTCAAAATTGCCCTTAATTGCTAATACCTCTGCACCATAGAGCAACGCCTGCGCCAATTTTCCTAGCGCCACGTAGCCCTCGGGGATCAGAACAAACGCTTTCATGCCACCGCGACGAGCGTAAGCAGCAGCAGCAGCAGAGGTGTTGCCTGTGCTGGCACAGATCACCGCTTGCGCGCCTGCTTCTTTCGCTTTAGAGATCGCCATTGTCATGCCCCGGTCTTTGAAGCTCCCGGTGGGATTTAGACCGTCGTACTTAACCAGAACCTTTACTTGCCTGCCAATTTGAGCCGCGATCGCAGGCACGGGGATCAACGGTGTGTTGCCTTCATGCAGTGTCACTACGGGCGTTTGGTCAGTAACAGGCAGATAGGGTCGATATGCTTCAATTAACCCGTGCCAGCCTGCTTTTGCTGCCTGAGCAACAGGTCCAGAGTGAGCAGATGGCTGTGCGGGAGAGCGATGGGAGTCAGCAGGCAAAACGGTGGTCACAGGCTTTACGCAATCGAACTAAGCGGGTTTGCAGATGACAATCTTAGCGACCGTTAACCCTACCGATGGCGATCGACGTTGCGTTGATCGAGTATGGTTTGGTCAGTCGAAAGGGGCATCAATCTCAGTTTAACCCGAACGCTCCTTTTACCTCGATCGCTAACGTTCGTGGCTACGACATCTTCCCCTTCAGATGGGGCTACGCTAATGCTTCTGTAATAGTTTTTAACTGTCAGACAATTGTAAAGATGTGTCCGACAGTAAAGCTTAAGCGTCCTCGAAAAATTGAAGCGTTGCAGTTGGTGTCGCCTCTGCTAACATTTTGTTTCCGTAATTTTGCCAGTTTCAAAACTGACTCCTATGATTACAGTTTGCGGAGGGCATTGCTAAAATTTTGTAAAGTTTGGGTTAAGATTATACCTGCGGTGTGAGTAAGTACAAATGACTAGCCAAATTCTAACCAGCAACAATTCAATACGTGTGTCTGCCTCCAAGGTAGAGCAATTTCAAACGCCACAACTTCAAGTACAGGATGCTGAAGCAGCCGTTGTCGATCAGCATCGTTCACGCTTGATTGAAGCAATGAAGTCTCAGTACCAGTTGAATCAGCAAGTTGAGTTTCTTCATCTTCAAGCAGAAGCCGATTTGCTTTTGCAGCAGCTACAGGCACTCAAGCAGAAACGTGCATCATCCTCAGCACAGTAGTTTGCTTGGTGCAGTATCGGTGCAGTAAAAGATATTTTCAGGAGCAGCCCATCCATAAGGTGGGCTAGAAGGGGACGGCTTGCTTCGGCGATCGCCCCTTCTCTACCAATCGCTGAAGCAAGTAGCACCATGAATTAGCAATGCCATAGGAATGCCATAGGCGCTCGTAGTGTTAATTCTTTCAAGGTTGCCGCACGATCGTTTCATTGCCCGATTAGTTACCCAATTAACGGCTCTAGGTAAACAGCGCTTTGCTAGTACGTCCAGGCTTTCATTTCCAAAGCCTAGGTTGCGTCAGGCTTTATACTTGGTATGGTTTCATCGATTGACGTTGCTTATGCGCTCTTTCTGGTTTGACCCTTACCTTTGGATACACCTTGCGGGGTTAGCAGCACTCCCTATTTTTCTGGAGATCTGTTTGGTCGGATTTGCGATCGGCGATCCGTTCCTACCAGTGTGGCTAGAGGTTCTGCTGGTAGCCGTAGCGGGTGTTGCTCCTATCTTATGGATGCAATGGCAGCGTCCGTTCTACATTTTTAGTGTGATGGCGCTGGCAGTGAAGCCAGAGCAACTCACCGATGATCAACGGCGGCTGTTAGTTCTGTTTAAATCGCAGCGCAATCGTGTGTTGGCAGCAGTGGTGCCAGTTTTCTTAGTTTTTCTGTTATGGAAGATCTACGCTATTGCTCCGATCGCCGCACCCGTCGTTTCGTTTCTGCCTAGATGGCGTTTCTTCGGGTTACTGCTGGCTGCAGGTGCCTTTCTTGCTAGCAATCTTTTCATGCAGGTGCCTATCAGTGTTGCTAGCGTCATGTTGACCACTGAATCAGCATTTGCCGCTACGCCCCCTCATTTGCTGGAGTCAATCCGACATGATTTTACACTTGTGGGTTTACGGGTCAATCGGTTTTTGCCGCCTCTTCGTCCTGACGTAAAGCCAGCATTGGTCGAAACGGTGCCATTAACCGCTAGTCAAACGACGATCGCTCCTTCGCAAGCGTCACCTGGTACTGATCCCTTTGCTAGAGATTTGTGGGTAGAGGCAGAAACCCCTGCGATCACAGCATCGGTAACCGACAGTGATGCTGTGACATCCGTTGCTAGCGATGAGGCAAGAGGCAGCAATACAGATAAGCTTGCATCAGAACAAATGGACTCTCAGTAAGTTGATGTTGATACGGAGAATCGCTTCGGGGATCGCTGTTCTCCGTGGCGCTTGCCAGAGGCTCAAACTTCACGCCTACAATAGAATCAGTACCCTTTGGCTTTGCTATGAGTAATGATTTAGGGTCGCCCCAACGCTTTCCCAGGGTGCCAAACGAGCGACGGGTAGCAGCTTTTGCGATCGACTTTGGTGCGGCATCTCTATTAAGTACTCTGGGTGGAGCCAGCGCTATTATTCCTCTCTTTCTCTTGAGCTGGTATGGGCTACGGGTCATTCTTGTTGTCAAAAACCAGGGGCAAAGTTTAGGACGGTGG
>DATNQS010000368.1:0-10579 GCA_036703925.1 Candidatus Sericytochromatia bacterium | reverse complement strand
GGTCAATGAGGCAGCCGGTATGACCTTTGCGAGTGGGTTACGGGCGATTCTTCGTCAAGACCCTGACATTGTGATGCTAGGCGAGATTCGGGATAGTGAAACCGCAGAAACTGGCATTCGCGCTGCCTTAACCGGTCATCTGGTTTTGACCACCTTGCACACCAATGATGCCGTTGGAGCGATTCCCCGCCTCAAAGATATCGGACCCGATCCGGGACTGATCAGCGACGCACTCTTAGGGGTCGTGGCTCAACGTCCGGTGCGGCGGGTATGTCCTCATTGTGCTGAGGCTCATGTGCCAACTGATGCCGAGCTGAAGGTCTTGAGTTTAAGGCGTGAAGAAGCCAATACACAAGCTTGGCGACGCGGCAGGGGTTGTTCTCATTGCTTTAACTCTGGTTACTTAGGGCGGGAAGCGGTCATTGAGCTACTCCATGTCGATGATACCGTTCGCCAAATCATTTACGAAGGTTCGCTGACGCAGCTTAACCGTTATCTCAGCGAGATTCATTTTGCTTCCTTTCGAGTGGCTGCGACCGAAAAAGTGACAACTGGCATCACAACTGTCGAAGAAGTCAAACGGGTACTACCCCACAGTGCTTTAAGCCGTAAGACTGCCTCAGAGAGATAGGCGCTCCGATCTGCTTGACCTGCTCGACTATAGACAAGAGAGCAAGGGGTTAAGTAGCAACGGGTGCTGTTAGCGAATGTAGGACAACGTGCCTTGCAAGTGTACTGTAAGGCTGATCTGGCAACACAGGAGCAAGCGCTTTCGCTAAAGCGCTCAAAGTTGCTCTGCAAAGGTCTCTTCTGTACGCATGACTACTCCAGCAGCGCGTCCTCATCCCGACAGCTATAGCAGTCGAAGAGACTGTTAGGACAGACATAAACCTTGAAACTTCCTTTGAGCAAAGGCTTTAATTCATCCCTCATCCTTTATCCTTCATCCTTTTGCTATACAGCTTCTCTCTGGTGATGGATTGACCTTGCCTCAAAACTCACTAAGACTTATAAAATAATGAACTTTATAAACCGTGAGTGCTGTGGCGTTTCATCAGAACTATTTGGGGGTCGAACAGCCAGCTATTGGTCAGCTTATTCGAGAACTGCGGCAAACCTTGCAGCTAACCCAAGAAAAGTTTGCCGCGCAACTGGGAGTCAGCTTTCCTACCATCAATCGTTGGGAAAACGGACACGCCACCCCTTCTCCCTTAGCCTTGAAACAAATTGACAGCTTGCTCAACCAGTTAGCTGCGTCACCGGAGGCAGCATTGCGGGTACGCGGTCAGGCAATCCGAGAAAAATACTGTTTCTCAAGGACGCGCAAAGCATGAGGGTAGAGGAACACTTGGAATCGCCCGAAGCTCTCTTTGTGGGCGGTGGTGAGATGGGTTCATTCCTGCGATCGCATAACTGGTCACAAACGCCGTTAGGTGCTGTCGAAACGTGGACAGAGGGCTTGAAAACAGCTGTGCAGATATTGTTGACAGAGCTTGATCAAGCCCAGCAGCCAGAGAAGACACAATTAAAAACCGAGCTACAGCGACTCTGTAATGGCACCCCAACAGCACCCGTTGAACCTACCCCTGCAGAAGCCGAGTGGCGCGAATCGGAAGCAAAATACCGCATGCTGTTGGAGTCGCTTGATGAAGGGTTCTGCCTTTGCGAACTGCTATTTGATAAGAACGGTGAACCAAATGATTATCGCTTTCTCGAAGTGAATGCGGCGTTTGAACGGTTAACTGGACTGGAGCAAGCGATCGATAAAACGATACGGGAACTGGTTCCCAATCATGAAGCTCACTGGCTTGAGATCTATGGCAGAGTTGTGCGAACCAGGGAACCCGCTCGCTTTGAGCAGCAAGCGATCGCAATGAACCGTTGGTTTGATGTCCACGCCTTTTGCCTTGGAGAGCCACAAAGTCATCAGTTTGCTGCTTTGTTTACTAACATTAGCGACGCGAAGCGCATTGAAGCCGAACGCCAAAAAGTTGAGCAGGAACGCGATCGCTTTCTTGTAGTTGGAGCGGAGCTGCAAGTAATCACGAGCAGCGACGGCTGTTTCCAATGGGTCAGCCCTGCCTTTGAGCGCATTCTCGGCTGGACACCCGCTGAAATGACCGCCCGCCCCTGGACTGATTTTCTCCATCCAGACGATCTATCGGCATCAGTCTCAGAAAGCGTCAGCCTCTTCTCTGGCACTGAAACGTTTGCCTTTGAAAACCGCTATCGGCACAAAGATGGCTCCTACCGCTGGTTGCTTTGGAGAGCGCAGCCATACTTAGAAGCACAAGTGCTTTACGGAGCGGCGGTGGATATCACTGAGCGCAAACAGGCAGAGCTTGAAATTCAAAAGTTTGTTTCCCTTGCCGATAACAGTGGAGAGTTTATCGGCATGTGCGATATGAATTTTGTCCCATTTTATGTCAATTCAGCCGGTCAGCATCTGGTGGGGCTGGATGATGTGCAGCAATATATTGAAAACTCCGTCAGAGACTTCTTTTTTCCTGAAGATCAGGACTTCATTATCAATGAGTTTCTTCCCCGTGTGTTGCAGGAGGGACGAGCAGAGGTAGAAATTCGCTTCCGTCATTTCAAGACGGGCGCAGCGTTGTGGATGATCTACAACGTCTTTTATCTCAGAGATGAGAACAACCAGCCGATCGGGTTAGCAACCGTCAGTCGCAATATCACCGAGCGCAAACAAACTGAAGCCGTGCTGCAAGAGAGTGAAGAACTAAAGCGGCGCATTTTAGAAAGCAGTAAAGACTGCATCAAAGTTTTAACGTTAGAGGGACGGCTCCTCTACGTGAATACAGGCGGCTTACATCTCCTAAACATCGACGATCCTGCCTCTATCCTGAATACCCAATGGCTTGATTTCTGGTTAGACGAAGAACGCCAAAGTGCAGCGGCAGCGGTTGCAGCAGCCAAAGCAGGCAATGTCGGTCAATTTCAAGGCTGTTCACCCACTGCAAAGGGCAACTTGAAGTGGTGGGATGTCATCGTCACTCCCATCCGAGATGCATCAGGAATAGTGGCACAACTGTTATCAATCTCACGCGACATCACAAACCAAAAACAAGCTGAATTGGAACGAGAGCAACTGCTAAAACGAGAACAAGCGGCACGAGAAGAAGCAGAACGCGCCAACCGGATCAAAGACGAGTTTTTGGCAGTGCTGTCTCATGAGTTGCGATCGCCCCTAAACCCGATTTTAGGCTGGACACGTCTGCTGCGAAATGGCAAACTCAACGCTGCCCGCCAAGCCGATGCACTGGTGACGATCGAACGTAATGCCAAACTGCAAGCGCAACTAATCGAAGATTTGCTCGACATCTCCCGCATCATGCAGGGCAAGCTGACCTTAACAGCGACTCCAGTTAGTTTGGCGTTTGTTATTTCTGCGGCAGTTGAAACCGTGCGTTTGGCGGCAGAAGCCAAGCAGATTGCGATCGCGCTTGACCTCGATCAAGCTGTCGCTTCTGTCTTTGGTGATGCGAGTCGCTTGCAGCAAGTGGTCTGGAACCTGCTGACCAATGCCGTCAAATTCACGCCCGATGGTGGAAAAGTGACAGTTGAACTGCGGCAAGTGGGTCAATTAGCTCAGATTCGAGTGCTCGATACAGGCATTGGCATTAAGGCTCCATTCCTCCCTTATGTGTTTGAGTATTTCCGGCAAGAAGATGGCTCCACTACGCGCAGATTTGGGGGCTTAGGGCTAGGGTTGGCGATCGTACGGCAAATTGTGACCCTACATGGCGGCACAGTTACAGCCGAGAGCCAGGGTGAGCAAGGTGCCACCTTTACTGTGCAGCTACCAACCCTGCCGCAGACAACACTAATTATGACTGCGGCCACTGACACTCAATCAGACTCAGAACAGCTCTTAGACAACGTCCACATTTTGCTGGTGGATGACGATACGGATACCCGCGAATTTGAGACGTTTCTGCTGGAACAGCAGGGGGCAACGGTGACGGCGGTTGACTCTGGTTTTGCTGCGTTACAAGCACTGGAACAGTCTACACCTGCTGTGATTATCAGCGATGTGGGTATGCCAGACATGGATGGCTACCAATTTATGCAGCAGCTTCGCTTACGTCCACCGACTCAGGGCGGTACAGTACCCGCGATCGCGCTTACTGCCTATGCTGCCGATATTGACCAAAAAAGAGCTGCTCAAGCTGGCTTTCAGAGACATCTAACAAAGCCTCTAGAGCCAGAACGCTTCGTGAGCACAATCCTTAGCCTGCTGAAGCCAAACCAGGGTTAGGATGCAGACAGGTAGGGCAGCAATATTAGGCTTGAGGCGCAGTGGAACGTAAATCACGTAAAAAGGTCAGACATCCCAGTGGCTTAGGTCTGAAGCATGGGCAACAGCCAGAGCAGCGATCGCACACGGAAAGGCGCTGGCAAAGGTTCAGAAGGGCATGAAAACGGTTGTCCCGCTCGACGCGCTTGCTTGCTTTCTAAATAGCCATCGTATGCCTTCAAGAGCATCTGAGCCCGTTCTCTGTTTGTGGTAGTCATTGCACTGATCCTCGGTGTCTTAGTTTTGCAATATGGTCGCATTTTCCTTCTTAGCCTTACGTCGTCCTAGCGATTGATTGCCTGGCAGTCCGGCATAATCGCCTTTGGGTGGAGGGTGATATGGGTCTGGAATTCTGCTTACAGCACCTTTCTCGTGTGGTGGCACAAGCGGTGAGGGCGATCGCGGACAGGGCACTACCAACAGCTAGACAACGTCAGTTCGGGATAAGGAATCACCAGAAACCCTGACTTTCCGTGACTTGTTACTACGCTCTCGGTCAAGCTCTTGTCAATAAGTTCCACAGTTGCAAATATTTGCAGTAGCAGGTCTTATTGAGAAAAGGTGACTGAATGCTTGCTTGGCTCAACCTAGTCATAGTAGTAGTTTTAGCCTTCGGCTTAACCCGACCTTAGGTTAGGCAGAAGCGGAACTGCTGTATCAGCCTGTAGCTATCCATATCGGCATACTCATGTCCTAAACGAGCAAGTGCTGGAATGATTTATTCCAGCACTTACAATGCAGCGAAACCTCAGATTGCGGTCAGGTGCTATCGCTTATAGCGGCTTTAGCACCATAAGCACCACAATGGAGCGTCCCGCTACAGGTAACACTTGATCACCTGTAAAGACTCGCTCATCCTGAATAAAGCGCGACTCTTTCGTATCAATCACCATTTTCCACTTCTGGTTGGCAAAGCCGTTGGGTAAAACAAACGTGAGCGTTTCCCAGTGCGCGTTAAAGAACAGCAAAAAGCTATCATCACTAATCTTTTGACCCTGTGGACCCGGACTTGGAATCATATTGCCATTGAGAAAAAGCGCAATTGATTTCGTGTAGCCCACATCCCACTGCTCTGGTGTCATCTCTCTACCATCAGGGTTATACCACCCAATATCTGGCACCCCACGAATGGCCTGCCCTTGAAACCACTTCCGCCGTCGAAAAACAGGATGCCGTCGCCGGAAATAGACGAGTTCACGGCAAAAATCTAGCAGCTCTGCATTTTCTTGCACTAGCTCCCAGTTAAACCAGGAAAGTTCACTATCCTGACAATAGCCATTGTTATTTCCCTGCTGAGTGCGTCCCATCTCATCACCGCCTAACAGCATCGGGATGCCCTGCGACAGCATCAGCGTTGTCAGAAAATTACGCCGCTGGCGCTCTCGCAACTGCAAGATATCTGGATCATCTGTCTCACCCTCAGCACCACAATTCCACGAACGGTTATGACTTTCACCGTCGCGATTATCTTCACCATTCGCCTCATTGTGTTTCTCGTTATAGCTCACGACATCATTCAGCGTGAAACCATCATGGGCTGTAATGAAGTTGATGCTGGCATTCGGTCGCCGTCCGTTTTGCTGGAAGTACAAATCAGGGCTACCAGTGAGACGGTAAGCAAATTCGCCTAATGTTTCATCCTCGCCGCGCCAAAAGTCGCGCACTGTGTCACGGTACTTCCCATTCCACTCCGACCACAGTACTGGAAAGTTGCCTACTTGATAGCCACCATCACCGACATCCCACGGTTCCGCAATTAACTTCACATCTGCTAGCACTGGATCTTGGTGGATGATATCGAAGAATGCCGCCAAGCTATTAACTTCATAAAGCTCACGTGCCAAAGCAGACGCAAGGTCAAAGCGGAAGCCATCCACATGCATCTCCGTGACCCAGTAACGCAAACTGTCAGTAATAAGCTTTAGCACTTGTGGATGACGCACATACAGAGAATTGCCACAGCCAGTAAAGTCCATGTAGTAGCGCTCATTCCCTTCCATCACTCGGTAATAGTTGCAATTATCAATACCGCGTAAGGAAAGAGTCGGTCCCAGATGATTACCTTCACCAGTATGGTTATAAACAACATCCAGAATCACTTCAATGCCAGCCCGATGGAGTGCTTTTACCATCGCCTTGAACTCGACGACTTGTTGCCCTAAAGTACCGCTGGCGCTGTAGCCTGCATAAGGTGAAAAATAATTGATCGAGTCATAGCCCCAGTAGTTTCTTAGCCCTTTATCAGCGAGATGACCTGGGTTGGCAAGGAAATGATGGATGGGCATCAGTTCCACAGCAGTAATGCCAAGTCGCTGTAGGTGCTGAATGGCTGCTGTATGCGCTAGCCCAGCGTAGGTGCCACGCCATGCCTCTGGAATCTCTGGATGGTTTTTAGTGAAGCCTTTAACGTGCGTCTCATAAATAATGGTTTCGTGCCAGGGGGTTCGCAGTAGCGTATCGCCTTCCCAATCAAACGTTTGATCCACCACAACCGATTTTGGCACTAAAGGAGCACTATCAATGTCTGAAAACGATAGGTCTTCTGCTGGATCGTCCCACTTATAGCCTGAGAGCGCCGCATCAGGAAGTACATCTCCATCAATCGCTTTGCCATAAGGGTCAATCAAAAGCTTATGTGGGTTAAAACGAAACCCTTTCTCTGGTTCATAAGGTCCGTGAACCCGAAAGCCATAGCGCTGTCCTGGTCCAACGCCTGGTAGATAGCCGTGCCAAACAAAGTTACTCACTTCCGTGAAGGCGATCCGTGTTTCTCGATCGTCCCGATCGAACAAACAGAGTTCTACACCCGTAGCGTACTCTGAAAAAAGCGCGAAGTTAGTGCCTTTGCCGTTCCAATATGCACCCAGAGGATAAACATTGCCAGGCCAAAGGGGAAGATACATGATAGTTATACCAATAAAAAAGTGGAGCTTCAGTGTGAACGATAGGACACATTACCGTTAAACAGATAGCACTGCTCAACGGTAATGTGTTGCTATGGCGACTTTGGAAGAAAACAGTAAGCTAAAAAGCTTTACATTAGACTGTACCGAGCCTCACCTTTTTTGCCTATCTATCTCAAGCCAGAGCAAATTCATCTGCTGCCTCTGACCCTGATACGCATACAGTTAATAGAGGTTGTGTAAAGCATTCATTGCTCTGTTGCTTGCTTTGATTAAACCTCTCGGTTTCAAAGGTTTAATTTCAATGGCTTTACTCCAGGATAGCTTTCAGATTGATTAGCATTGCTTTACTCAAAAGCTACGGGAACGCTTGCTAGAGATAAAGCTCCTGAAGCTGACGCCTCAAATGTCCCTTATTGCCACTGCTGCACCGACGGCTCGATCGATAATGCTACCTCAACCCTAGCCCTGGTTGACCTGAAAGCAATAAGAACAACGGTAGAACTGCATCTTTTTATGTGCGGCTAACGTTTCTCTACCTTTTAACTACACAAAGCTGCCTCTGTAGTCTGAGTACAAGGTTAGTGCCATTTACTAAACTAAGAGCACCAATCAGCGGCGTGATTACTCCTCCAAGAGTTTTCTTTAACTCAGCTTGCTCTAGGGTTGGCTCATCTCTTCACGCCTAACTAAACTTAAAGGAACCACCATTATGAAACGTGTAAACTTGCCTCAATTTGCTTTGCTCAGTGCCGTTACACTTAGTCTCGCTACGCTGCCCTTCACGTTGCCAGCAGCGGCACAAACTGGTAGCACCAGTGGTACGACGACCGATTCAGCCACTCGAACGACTGAGGAAGATCAGGACTTCGATTGGGGTTTGTTAGGCTTACTTGGGCTAGCTGGATTAGCCGGACTCCGCAAAAAGCAAGAAACAACTGTGTCCCATCATGAGACAGTGAATCCGAGTATGCGCTCTCGTTAAGAGGACTGTTCAGTACGTGTCCTTTGGAAGTTGCTGATGCGATCGCTGCTCAACCAGCTTCAAAGTAAATTAGCGCTTCTCTACCAAGTGTGACACGTACTGTCAGCTCACTAAGATGGGAGCAAAGCCGCATCGCTTCGGTACAGCCCTATCTGTTGCCTGAAGCGAAAGTGGCGCTAGGGCTTTGGTGCAGAGGACTAAGACAGAAAGACATGAACAAACTTTTCGACCAACGCGGGAACAGACCAACTGCAATTATCCTTTCGGCGCTCTTGACCATGCCTCTCTTTGTAGGATGTGGTCAGCCGCAGGGATCAGCGCCACCATTAAATGATACGCGTACAACGGCGACGGCTCCTAATGCCAATCCGGCAGCGCCGAAGAAGGGCTTAAATAAGGTTCAGAAAGGAGCAATTGTCCTAGCTGGTGCTGCTGCCCTCTACTATCTTTACAATCGACAAAAGAACGCCAAGGCTGAAGCTGGCGCGAATAGCAAGTACTACCTCTCTAAGAACGGTCGTGTTTACTACCGGGACGCAAACCGTAAAGTCCACTGGGTGACACCACCGCCCAATGGCATCCAAGTACCTGCTGAAGAAGCGCAAAAATACCGCGACTATCAGGGGTATGATAACCGATCCACGGGACGTGACCTCACGTCACTACCAGAGGCGCAGTCAGCGACTTACTAAGCCCCTAGGTCGCCCCCCTAGACACACCTGATGACCGAAGCAACTACATTCCTATCGGAGGATACTTATGGTTGGTGATTTTTTACGCAAAGCGGCTGATGCCCTACTAAATGACCAGTCGGCAGGAGCTGACAATCAGTCACCGCGCCCCGCGAGTGAAGACCCATATGGTGACCCCGCAGACCAAATGGCTAACGTTGGTCAGTATGGCGATCTAACCCCAGCGAGTGAAGACCCATATGGCGATCCCGCAGACCAAATGGCTAATGCTGGTCAGTATGGCGATCTACGCTCAGCGAGTGAAGACCCGTATGGCGACCCTGCTGATCAGGCTTAACAGTTATTAAGCGGCAAATAAAAAAGTTGAGAGTGTAGTCATTTCGAGCGTTTTTGCTTGGAATGACTACACGTTTGTTTAGCAATGCTTTTAGACAGCACGGGCATTAAGAACATAACTCTTGATGTTCTCTTCTCCCATTTTTGCTCCCGACTATAGCTTCTATAAGTACGCCTTAATACAGCCGCTGAGACAGAAGCGGTCGTCAGGGATAACTGGTTGGAGCCGAGGGTAGATATAATTCCCTGCTCCTTTCAGTTAGGTCTGGGTGGAATCTCGCTGTTCTTGGCGTTTGCATCTATGGATGTACTTTTGGCAGCTTTCATAAATAGCTAGAAGGCAAGAAGGGGTTCTTTCAATCAAGCACCTTGATTGTAGTGGTTATCACCATCCTGCCGTTGAATGACCTAGTGGATTCACATTCATAAGCAGATGAGTAAACGTTTGGTAATAACTACTTAAAACAACAATGATTGACCCTCATCCTCCAACCCCTTCTCCCAGGAAAGAGGAAGGAGCCGATCAAAGTTCCTCTCCCAGAGCGGAAGAGGGATTTAAGGTAATTCTTCTAGCTTGCACCCTTGCCATTGTGGTTCAGAACACTGATTGAAGACAGTGGTCATAGTAATTCCTGACAAGAAGCTGGCACGATTGTTAACATTCCTTATCTATAGGGAACCTTAGAGCTATTCCTCTGCTGGGAAATATGAAGTTCCCCTGCTAAACATGTGGTTGAAAGCGATAAGTCGATATGCAGTGCCTCAGCAGCTGCCCTTGCGTCTGATTCTGGTTGTACCGTTTGTGCTACAAATCTTTGTGGCGGTCGGCTTGACGGGGTATCTGAGTATTCGTAATGGGCAAAAATCGATCAACAATGTTGTCTCCCAACTACGCAGCGAGACCAGTCATCGAATCAATCAGCAAATTCTCTTCTACTTAGAGAAGCCTTACATCGTTAATCAAACGATCGCAGCTGGCATCTCAACGGGACAAATTGACATCAAAGATGTTAAAGCTTTAGAGCATTTCTCCTGGCGTTTAGTGAATCAAAACATAGTAGACTTCCTCCAAACGGGTACGCCTCAGGGAAAGAGCGTCCTGGTTGAACGGTTAGAGGAGAATTTTATCATCGCTCGTACTGGCGACACCGATTTACCCAATCGCCAGAGCTATCGTTTGAATAACGAGGGGAAACGAGCTACGTTACTGGAAACTAAAAAGTTTGACCCGCGAACTCGGCCTTGGTATAGGGCGGCAGTGGAAGCAGGTAAGTCAAGCTGGAGTAAAACATATGTCGGGGCTTCAGGACGGGTGACAATTTCTCTGTCTCAACCCCTTTACAGTGAC
>DATNQS010000367.1:0-4785 GCA_036703925.1 Candidatus Sericytochromatia bacterium | reverse complement strand
CCCCGCTCTCCATCCTGCCGATGCAACTGACGCAACACATCTGTGCGCGTGACGATACCGACGAGGTTTCCCTGATCCAGAACGGGCAGACGACCAATGTTATATGTCACCATCAGCGCTTCGATCGCGGGCAATAATGTGTCTGGCGTGATGGTTTTGAGGTTGGTGGTCATGTAGCCTTTGACAGGCGCATGGCTAAACCCATGATGCAAGGCAAGATCCAGGTCGCGCCGTGAAATGATGCCAAGAAGCTGACCTGCTTCATTAACAACAGACAAGCCAGAGTGACCATAACGTAGCAACAGCCGCTGTGCTTCTGCGATCGACGTTTCGGGACGAATGGTGCGGACAGGTGACGACATGAGCACTCTAGCAGTGAGTGGCTGCGGAATCTGCGCTTTAAGCTGAGTCACCAGTTGCGCCAGCGTTGCCTCTGGATTCACTCGATGCAGATTGACCGATGCCGCACGGGGATGCCCGCCACCTCCGATCGGCTGCAAAAGAGCGTTCAAATCAGTCCCATCAATGCGCGATCGCCCAATCACTGTCAAGGCACGCTCGTCATGCTCTTCCGCCTGTTGATCACCCGCCTTCTTAGCGTAGTGAGCCGCCAGCAGCAACGCATCTACATCCGTTAGTTGCATCAGATGGGATGCCAAGCTCGATAATCCCGGCACAAAGCTGTCCAGCGTCAAGATGATCCAGCCGATCGTACTGCCCCGCACGGTTTCTGTTTGCAAAGCGTGGAGTGCTGTTGTCAGCAATGGCTGTAAGGCAGGGGCGAGTCCGAGTTCGGCATAGTGGGCGATCGCGCGCAAGCTGGCTCCCTGTTCCATGAGCCATGCCAATGCTCTCGCATCGCGTGCCGTAGTCTGGTCGAAGGTTAGCGATCCAGTATCAACATGAATACCCAGCGCCATCACAGTGGCTTCGGCAGCAGTGGGTGTGAGCTGCTGCGCCTGAAGTTGTTCCACCATTAGTGTTGTCGTTGCGCCAACCGCCTCCACATGGCGTTGTGTGGCTGCAATATCAGACTCCGTGCCAAGATGATGGTCGTATACAGCGATCGTAATGTCGGGCAACGCCAGCCACTCTGCTACTGCTCCTAGCCGATCGCTCACCTGGGTATCGACTACCGCGATTGTCCGAATCTGGTCTGGGTTCACCGATCGTCGCTCGATCAGTGCATACTCATCACGATGCAGCGCCAGAAAATCGCGTACAGCAGCGTGTGCCCCACCCGTTAGCACAATCCGCGACCCTGGCAGCAAGCGTGACAACCCAACAGCAGCACCAAGCGTGTCGAAATCAGCGGTCGTGTGGCAAAGAATGAGATCCATGAAGGGAAGGGGTTTGAGCCGTAAGGGAGAAGTAAGGTGGAACTGATAAAGCATGAAGTATAAAAACTTAGCCTTTAGCCTCTCGCCTTTAGCCTTGAGCCTTCATCTTCTGTGTACCGTTTTCTGATAGCTTACTAATCAAGGGAGTAAGTGCGATCGCCTGCATTCATAACCTTACGTTGTCTAACTCTATCCCCGTATCGGAGAAGCGGAAATTATGACCATCGTCTTTCAGATTTCCCTGGCTGCTTTAGTGATTTTGTCGTTCATCTTGGTTGTGGGCACGCCTGTCGCTCTGGCAACGCCGCAAAACTGGGATCAATCCAAGCGGCTCATTCTACTTGGTTCTGCTTTGTGGACAGCGCTGGTGTTCTTGGTCGGAGGACTAAACTACCTCGTTGTCTAATTGTTTCTAGCGTGTTAACGATCCTCCACCATAAAAACACTCGCTTAAGATCAGCATACGCCTATCGGCTAGAAGCAACAGCTTTGTAAGCTTTAAGCTGATAGGACGGGTTTCTAACATTTAAGTTAAGCAGCATGGCAGTTTTTGAAGGAACGTTCACTCAAACTGATCGAATGCGGTTTGCGATCGTCATCGGTCGATTTAACGATTTGGTCACGAGCAAGCTTTTAGAGGGCTGTCAGGATTGCCTCAAGCGACATGGCATCGACATCGATCCCAACGGTACTCAGGTTGACTATGCCTGGGTACCTGGTAGCTTTGAAGTGCCTCTAGTCGCTCGCCAACTGGCATTGACAAACCGCTACGATGCGATCGTCTGTTTAGGTGCCATCATCAAAGGGCAAACGCCCCATTTCGATTACGTGGCAGCAGAAGTGTCTAAAGGCATCGCAGCCATTGGTTTTCAAACTGGTGTGCCAGTTATTTTTGGTGTGCTGACGACCGATACGATGCAACAGGCACTAGAGCGAGCTGGCATTAAAAGCAATCTGGGCTGGAACTATGCCATGAGCGCTTTGGAAATGGCAAGCCTGATGAAGCAGGTTAAGAGTGTTGGCGCAGAGCACTATGGCAATCATTTAGAGGGGGCAACCAATGCAGCGCTCCCAGCAGCACCGATCAAAAGTGCGGCGGCGGGAGCAGCAGACTCCGATGGATTGACTTGATCTGATACTTTAATCTAGCTTGATTCCCAACGCTCTTAAGCGCTCTGCTAGTTGCTCTGCCTTTTGCTGGGCTTGGGATTTAGCTAAACGCTCTTGTTCAAGCTCCTGTTTTATCTGGTCTGCTTCTGCTTTTGCTTGGTCTGCTTCTGCCTGAGCCTAGTCTGCTTCTGCTTTTGCCTGAGCGAGCGCTTCTGGAAGGGTTGGCACTAGTTCACCCTGAGCTATGAAGTAGCGCAACTGGTTAGCATTTATGCCTAGGTAGAGCCTAAGTTCTTCACTCCAACGCCAACCCTGCTCATTAGGCATAATGGCTTCGTAAGCATGACCGATCAGCCGAAAGCCTTGAAACTCTAGCGTCTCTGGTGAAAACCAGAAATACTCTGGTGTGCGGAAGCGGTTTTGGTATAGCTCTTTTTTGAGAGTACGATCGACATTAGCCGTTGAAGTGGATAGGAGTTCAATGATCAGATCAGGATATCTGCCATCTTCTTCCCAAACGACCCAGGCATTGCGCGATCGGGACTCGGTATGCTTAACGAGAAAAAAGTCGGGTCCGCGAAAATCTCGATTACGAAGCTGCTGACGGCTAAAGTAAATAGTCAGGTTTGCACCAACAAAAAAGTCCGTTTGGTCGCGCCAGAGCCACTCTAAGCAGACAACTAAAAGCGCTAATTGAGTATAGTGCAGGGAACTTTCTATCTCTGGCTCATCGCTCAAAAGCTGGGTAGCATCGGGCATCATGGCTTCTAGCTGTTGAGCAGTGAACACCATTGGCACAATCTCACAACGTCTCCTCCTAATTATGGCTGCATCGGCTGCTGGTAGAAGCCAAAGATAGTCTTTCATAGAGACTTTTTCGATTGATGTTGTTTACTATTGTCTTGAAATGCAAGAACTGACAGCCGATGTTTTAGTCGTAGGCGGCGGCACGGGCGGTACAGCAGCAGCGATTCAAGCCGCACGACGGGGCGCAAAGACAATTCTAGTTAGCGAGTTTTCCTGGTTGGGCGGAATGCTAACGAGTGCAGGCGTGGCAGCCCCCGATGGCAATGAGCTAATGGCTTTGCAAACGGGTGTCTGGGGCGTTTTTCTGCAAGAACTAATGCGACGACAGCCAGAGGGTTTAAACCACGGCTGGGTTAGCTTTTTTACTTACGATCCCCGCGTGGGCGCTCAAATTTTTGCCGATTGGGTGGCTGCCTTACCTAACCTCCAGTGGATCACAGGGCAAACGCCAGAAGCTGTCTTTGTACAGGAGAACCGCGTTACTGGAGTCGCTTTTCAAGACTATACAGTTCGCGCCAAGCTAACGATCGATGCCACTGAATTGGGAGATTTGCTGGCTCTTGGTGAGGTGCCTTATCGCTGGGGGTGGGAGCTACAAGCAGAGTTTAACGAACCCAGTGCTCCGCTTCATCCAACCCTGTTGACGCAACAGTACCCGGTACAGGCTCCAACGTGGGTTGTTGTGATGCAGGACTATGGTGAGGGCGAAACAGCCCCGGAAATTCCGCCTCCGCCTACGGATGATCCCGATCGCTTTGCAGGAGCCTGGGATAACTATGGCGGCGATCGCTTTCTTAACTACGGACGCTTGCCCGGAAACCGCTTCATGGTCAATTGGCCCATTAAGGGAAATGATTATGGCGAAGGGGTCAATCGTCTGCTGTCCACCGAACAACGTCAGGAGTTTTTGTGTGAAGCGCTATGGCATACACAAAGCTTTGCCCGCTTTATTCAGACGCAGCTTGGTCGTCGTTATGGGTTAGCAACAGATATTTTTCCTGTCGGGGGAGGAGCGGCGAGCCTTGGTGGTGGAGCGTATGGGCTGCATCCGTATTACCGGGAAAGTCGGCGCATACAAGGCTTAACCACTCTACGCGAACAGGATATTCTGCCTCTCAATAAGGGGTGTGTTGCGCCACTGCCCATCACAGTTTCAGCCCAGGGTTGTACGCAAGCAGAGAATGTCTGTGATGCGATCGCTGTTGGTAATTATCCAAATGATCACCATTACCCTAGCGGCGACATTGCGCTGAAGCCAAAGTCGATGCGCTGGGGCGGCCGCTGGACGGGAACCCCCTTTACGATCCCCTATCGATCGCTAGTGCCCATCCGCACCGATGGCTTACTCGCTTGCGAAAAAAATCTTTCTGTTTCCCACATGGCAAATGGTGCGACACGCTTACAGCCGCTTGTGTTGGGGATTGGACAGGCAGCTGGTATGGCGGCAGCGCTTTGTGTTGAACAGAACTGTCAGCCCCGTGAGTTGAACGTCCGCTTGCTGCAAGAGGTGCTGTTGAGTGACACGATC